>NZ_JAUBQE010000045.1:0-72245 GCF_036701115.1 Microcoleus sp. Pol1C5
TTCTGGTTCGTGGGACAACACCCTTAAAGTCTGGGATTTAACCACGGGAAACGAACAGTTTACTCTCACTGGTCACAGCGACTTAGTATATGCAGTAGCCGTCACTGCTGATGGCAAGCGGGTGATTTCTGGTTCGTGGGACAACACCCTTAAAGTCTGGGATTTAACCACGGGAAACGAACAGTTTACTCTCACTGGTCACACCAGCTCCGTGAATGCAGTAGCCGTCAATGCGGATGGCAAGCGGGCAATTTCTGGTTCGTGGGATAGCACCCTGAAAGTCTGGGATTTGTCGAGTGGAAATGTCATTGCCAGTTTCACGGGTGAAAGTTCGATCGCCTGTTGCGCTATTGCACCCGATGGAGTCACAATTGTGGCAGGCGACGCATCGGGCCGCGTATATTTCCTGCGACTAGAAGGGATTACTGAGTATTTAGAACAGGAGATGGCGTGAGATGGGAGAATTTGCTGACAAGTTAGCGGCTAAACCACTTTCATATCAACGTGCTTATCTGGGCCGCTTACTGCCAAATTATGTCAAGTCAGGTAATTTAGAAAAGTATTATCAAAAACTGACAGATTTTAACTTCCTGATGGCAAAGATTCAGCATCCTGAGTTTGGAGTACAGGCACTTATTGATGATTTTAATTTAGTTGACGATTCAGAAGCATTAACTCACCCAGAGTACAACCCAGAAAAAGCGAAAGCCCTGGACTTGATTCAAGCGACATTGTGGATGTCAGCGGATATTTTGGATCGAGATAAGACTAAACTGGCGGAACAATTGTTAGGGCGCTTACTGTACTTTGAAATGCCTCAAATTCAAGCAATGCTGGAGGTAGCCAAGCAGTGGAAAGCAGCACCTTGGTTGCGTCCTTTGACACCCTGTTTAACTCCGCCTCGCAGGGGATTGCTACGCACCCTCAAAGGTCACAACAACTCAGTCAATGCAGTCGCCGTCACGGAGGATGGCAAGCGGGCAATTTCTGGTTCAGATGACAACACCCTCAAAGTCTGGGATTTAACAACTGGAAAGGAAGAATTTACTCTCAAAGGTCACAGGAACTCAGTCAATGCAGTTGCTGTCACGGAGGATGGCAAGCGGGCAATTTCTGGTTCAACAGACAAAACCATAAAAGTCTGGGATTTAACAACTCGAAAGGAACAGTTTACTCTCAAAGGTCACAGCTACTCAGTATATGCAGTTGCCGTCACCGAGGATGGGAAACAGGCGATTTCTGGTTCATTTGACAAAACCATAAAAGTCTGGGATTTAACAACTGGCAAGGAAGAGTTTACTCTTGAAGGTCACAGCTACTCAGTAAATGCAGTAGCCGTCGCGGAGGATGGCAAGCGGGCAATTTCGGGTTCTTTGGACAAAACCCTCAAAGTCTGGGATTTAACCACTGGAAACGAACAGTTTACTCTCAAAGGTCACAGCTACTTGGTAAATTCGGTAGCCGTCACGGAGGATGGCAAGCGGGCGATTTCTGGTTCGTGGGACAAAACCCTCAAAGTCTGGGATTTAACCACTGGAAAGCAACTGTTTACTCTCGAAGGTTACGGCTACTTGGTAAATGCAGTCGCTGTTACTGCTGATGCCAAGCGGGCGATTTCTGGTTCGTGGGACAACACGCTCAAAGTCTGGGATTTAACCACTGGAAAGAAACTGTTTAATCTTGAAGGTCACAGCAAATCGGTATATGCAGTTGCTGTCACGGAGGATGGCAAGCAGGCCATTTCTGGTTCAGATGACAAAACCATCAAAGTCTGGGATTTAACCACTGGAAAGGAACAGTTTACTCTCAAAGGTCATAGCAACTCAGTAAATGCAGTTGCTGTCACGGAGAATGGCAAGCTGGCAATTTCTGGTTCGTGGGACAACACGCTCAAAGTCTGGGATTTAACCACTGGAAAGGAACAGTTTACTCTCGAAGGTCACAGCAACTCAGTAAATGCAGTTGCTGTCACGGAGGATGGCAAGCTGGCAATTTCTGGTTCAGCAGACAACACCCTTAAAGTCTGGGATTTAACGACTGGAAAGCAACAGTTTACTCTCGAAGCTCACAGCAATTCAGTAAATGCAGTAGCCGTCACTGCTGATGGCAAGCTGGCAATTTCTGGTTCAGATGACAACACCCTCAAAGTCTGGGATTTGTCGAGTGGAAATAATGTCATTGCTAGTTTCACGTGTAAAAGTTCTATCACCTGTTGCGCTGTTGCACCCGATCGACTAACAGTTGTGGCAGGCGACGAATCCGGCCGCGTATATTTCCTGCGACTAGAAGGGATTGCTGAGTATTTAGAAAAGGGGATGACGTGAGATGGGAGAATTTACTGACAAGTTAGCGACCAAACCACTTTTCTATCAACGTGCTTATCTGGGCAGCTTACTGCCAAATTATGTTAAGTCAGGGAATTTAGAAAAATATTATCAAAAACTGACAGATTTTAACTTTCTGATGGCAAAGATTCAGCATCCTGAATTTGGGGTACAAGCACTTATTGATGATTTTAACTTAGTTGAGGATTCAGAAGCAGTAATTAACCCAGAGTACAACACACAAAAAGTGAAAGCCCTGAACTTGATTCAAGCGACACTGTGGATGTCAGCAGATATTTTGGAGCGAGATAATACCAAACTGGCGGAACAATTGTTAGGGCGCTTGCTGTACTTTGAAATGCCTCATATTCAGGTAATGCTGGAGGTAGCAAAGAAGTGGAAAGCAGCACCTTGGTTGCGTCCTTTGACACCATGTTTAACTCCCCCTCGCAGGGGATTGCTACGCACCCTCGAAGGTCACAGCAACCCAGTATATGCAGTCGCTGTCACTGCTGATGGCAAGCGGGCAATTTCTGGTTCTTTTGACAACACCCTCAAAGTCTGGGATTTAACCACTGGAAAGGAAGAATTTACTCTCACTGGTTACAGCAAAGGGGTATATGCAGTTGCTGTCACTGCTGATGGCAAGCGGGCAATTTCTGGTTGGTGGGCAAACACCCTCAAAGTCTGGGATTTAACCATTGGAAAGGAAGAGTTTACTCTCAAAGGTCACAGCAAATTGGTATATGCAGTAGCCACCACTGCTGATGGCAAGCGGGCAATTTCTGGTTCAGATGACAACACCCTCAAAGTCTGGGATTTAACAACTAGAAAGGAAGAATTTACTTTCAAAGGTCACAGCAAAGGGGTATATGCAGTAGCCATCACTGGTGATGGCAAACGGGCAATTTCTGGTTCAGATGACAACACCCTCAAAGTCTGGGATTTAAACACTGGAAAGGAAGAATTTACTCTCAAAGGTCACAGCGACTCAGTATGTGCAGTAGCCGTGACGGCTGATGGCAAGCTGGCAATTTCTGGTTCAGCAGACAACACCCTCAAAGTGTGGGATTTAACCACTGAAAAGGAACTGTTTACTCTCACTGGTCACACCGAATTGGTAAAATCAGTGGCCGTCACTGCTGAGGGCAAGCTGGCAATTTCTGGTTCGTGGGACAGCACCCTCAAAGTCTGGGATTTAACCACTGGAAAGGAACAGTTTACTCTTAAAGATCACGGCAACTCGGTACAAGCAGTATCCGTCACTGGTGATGGGAAACGGGCGATTTCTGCTTCATGGGACAACACCGTCAAAGTCTGGGATTTAAACACTGGAAAAGAACAGTTTACACTTGAAGGTCACAGCAATTGGGTAAAAGCAGTAGCCATCACTGCTGATGGGAAACGGGCGATTTCTGGTTCGTGGGACAAAACCCTCAAAGTCTGGGATTTAACAACTGGAGATCAACTGTTTACTCTCAGTGGTCACAGCAAATCCATAAATGCATTCGCCGTCACTGCTGATGGGAAATGGGCGATTTCTGGTTCGTGGGACACCACCATAAAAGTCTGGGATTTAACCACTGTAGATGAACTGTTTACTCTCACTGGTCACAGCAAATCGGTAAATGCAGTCGCCGTCACTGCTGATGCCAAGCGGGCAATTTCAGGTTCATCGGACAACACCATCAAAGTCTGGGATTTAACAACTCGAAAGGAAGAGTTTACTCTCACTGGTCACAGCAAATCGGTAAAAGCAGTAGCCATCACCCCCGACGGCAAGCGGGCGATTTCTGGCTCTTTGGACAACTCCCTCAAAGTCTGGGATTTGTCGAGTCAAAATATCATTGCCAGTTTTACAGGTGAAAGTTCGCTCGCCTCTTGCGCTATTGCACCCGATGGAGTCACAATTGTCGCAGGCGCTCGCTCCGGGCGCGTATATTTCCTGCGGCTAGAAGGGATGGAGGAACTAACATGAATTCATCACCTCTCTCAACTCCCATCTCTACCGCTGCTTACCCAAGGGAATTTCAGCAACTCGTGCGAGAAAAAACCGAGAATTTTGCAGGCCGCAAATTTGTTTTTTCTGCGATATCCGACTTTCTGAACTCCCACAGCCGCGGTTATTTCACAATTGTCGGCACTCCCGGCTGCGGCAAAAGTTCCATCCTCGCCCAATATGTCACCGCCCATCCTCGCAGTATCTATTACAACGCTGCTGTGGAGGGCAAAAATCGAGCTGAAGATTTTCTCGCTTCTGTCTGCACTCAACTGATTGACAAATACCTTGCCGCCAATGGGGAAACATCCCAAATCCTCAAGCTCAAATCTCAACTGCAAAATCTCGAATCCGATGATGGGAGTTGGTTTCTGTCTTTGTTGCTTCAGCAAATTAGCGATAAATTAGCCGATCGCCAAAAGTTGATAATAGTCATTGATTCTGTAGACGCGATCGCCCGCACGAGTCAGCCTCCCAGCACAAATCTGTTTTATCTGCCGAGATATTTGGGCGATCGTACTTATTTTATCCTCGCCCGCCGCCCATTTTTGAGAGAAAAATCCGGTTTGTTAATTGAAACGCCCTCTCAAACTCTCGATTTAAGAGATTATCCCGCCCAAAATCGCGAAGATGCCCTGAACTACATTCAGCAATACCTATCAACCGCACCGGATTTAACTGCACCGGAATTGGGCCAACAACTCGCAACTGTCAGCGAAAACAATTTCATGTATCTGAGTCAGATGTTACCTGCCATTAACGAAAATTCACACCCCGATGCTAATCTGGGGGAGTCCTTACTTGTCTCTGAACTTCCTCCCGGTTTAGCAGCGTATTATCAAAACCACTGGCTGCGGATGATAGGTGATGCTTTATCGGCGATCGAGTTGTCTGTGCTGAATGTTTTGGTACAATCAACAGCAAGTTTATCTGTAAGTGCGATCGCCAATATCATTGATCGGGATGAATACGATGTTGAAAAAGCATTAGACAATTGGATCGAGTTCTTAAATAAACAAGAAATTGGAGGAGAAATTTGCTATAGTTTGTATCATAATAGTTTCCGCGAATGGCTGGAAAAACAATCTATTTTAGAATGACGCTCGTACCTATATTTTCGCTGTGCCACCCTATAGTCTTCTTTGTCCAGTCTTTCCGATCCCCCCTAACCCCCCTTAATAAGGGGGGGACAAGAGTAGTCAAAGTCCCAAGCGGAAAAAGAGGAGGACTGGAACACTCAAAGTCCCCCTTATTAAGGGGGATGTAGGGGGCTCTAGACTCGACTATAAACGATAGATACAAAGGTTTTTAGGCTTAAGTTAACACCGACGAACACTGCCACATCCTCACCCTAAACCCAATTTTCAAGCAACAATACAACAATGAAACGAGCAGTATTTCTTGACAGAGATGGCGTTCTCAATATCGAAGCCGGCTACATTCACAAAGTAGAAGATTTGCATTTAATCCCCGGAGTCGCCCAAGCTGTACGCCGTTTAAATGACCAACAAATATTTTGCTGTTTGGTTTCCAATCAATCCGGCCCGGCGAGGGGTTATTATCCTGTTAGCCACGTTGAAGCTTTGCACAAACGCCTGTGTCAGTTATTAGAAAATGAAGCGGGAGCCAAGTTAGATGCTCTTTATTACTGTCCTTATTTAAGCGCAGCCGAAGGCGGAACCAACCCAGAATTTACGCGATATACAACGTGGCGAAAACCAAATACAGGGATGTTGGTAGCGGCGGCTTGGGAACAGGATTTAGATTTGCGAAATAGTTTTATGGTCGGGGATAAAGCCACTGATGTTGATATGGCTCACAATGCCGGCTGTACTGGTATTTTGGTGCAGACTGGTTACGGAGAAAGCGTGTTGAGTGGGGAGTATCAGCACCATACTAAACCGGATTTTATTGCAGCAAATTTATCCGCGGCGGTGGAGTGGATTTTGCAACAATTTGATTAGTCTTTGTAGTGGTATTTAAGTTGTTTCTCGTTGAGTCTTAGAGGAAAGTGCTACGTAAGGAAGCGCGACTGTGAAGGTTGTACCGATGCCCATTATGCTTTCGCAGGCGATCGCGCCTCCTTGCAATTCCACAGCTTTTTTAACAATTGTTAATCCCAAACCGTTACCTTTAATCTTCCCAGTATTCTTGCAGCGGTAAAACATTTCAAATATTTTCCCTACTTCAGTTTCCGGGATGCCGATACCTTCGTCTCGGATGCGGATAATTAGTAAGGGAGAGTTAATATTGGTAAAGTATGAATTGGAAAAGAAAGAGTGAGGAGACAAGCAGAAAATAGCTTCTTTGTCTCCTTCGCTTGCTGGACGGCATTCCAATTCCAAGGTGACTTGCCCGCCGTTGGGGGAATACTTGATGGCGTTGACGATTAAGTTAGAAATAATGCCGTGCAGCAATTGTTGATCTAATATTGCACTCGTAACATCGGACGGGATTAAGGTTAGTTTATGTTTGGCTTCATTTCCTAACTGCAACTGATCGAGCAAGTCTTGACAAAATTCGACTAAATTTATCGGTAATGGATTGCATTTGAGTTTGCCTGCTTCTGCTCGACCCATGAACAGCATATCGTCGATTAGCTGGTTCATCTTTTGGGTAGCTGAGTGCACCAGCCGCAGGGTTCTCACTTGGGATTCGTCACTGCTGCGAGTTCGATCGAGCTCTAGGAGTTCTGCAGAGATTAAAATCGCGTTGAGCGGGTTGCGCAATTCGTGAGCGGCCATTGAAATATACTGGTTTTGGCGGTGCGATTTTTCTTCCATGGACTCTCTGACTGCTTCCGAGGCTTTGAGAGCTTCTCGCATCTTTGTTTCGATTTCGTGTCTATGCAGGGCAATCTCGATCGCCACCCGCAAATCATTTTGTTGAAATGGTTTGATAATGTAACCGAATGGATCTGTAAGTTTCGCTCTTTGCAGCGTTTGATCGTCGGCATAAGCTGTTAAAAATACTGTCGGCACATTCCTATTAGTTCGGATTTTTTCTGCCGCTGTTACTCCGTCCATGTCACCTTTAAGCACGATGTCCATCAACACCAAATCGGGCGGGTTTTCTATAGCTTTTTGAATTGCTTCTGCTCCTGAAGAAACTGTAGCTGTTACTGCATATCCGAGTTTTTTTAATCGACCTGCTATGTCTTGGGCTACAATAACTTCGTCTTCTACAACCAAAATTTTTATAGGGTTCATTTTTCCTTAAATGCGCTGCCGATAATTTAACTGTTTAAAAACTAGAGTGTAGCAGATCCCACACTTACTGTCAATTGCAATAGTTGCCTCTAATTGATAAGCCAACATTCTCACTAATCGCAATCCTAATGTTTCAGTATTTTCTACGTCAAAATCAGCCGGAAAACCGCTACCGTTATCTTGAATAATTAATTTAAATTGCTGTGAATTTATTTCACAAAAGTTAACAGTAATTAAACCAGTTAAACTTTTAATAAAAGCATATTTTAAGGAATTAGAAACCAATTCGTTAATAATTAAACCGCAAGGAATTGCTGTTTCTATGTTTAAATAAATGGGGTCAACGTTGAGATTGAATTGGATGGCTGTGTTGCCACAACCAAAAGATTGATACAAATTAGCAATCAAGTTCTCGACGTAGGGGGGAAGGTCGATGCAATCGAGATGTTCGGATTGATAAAGTTGCTCGTGAATCAAAGCCATTGAATGGATGCGGGTCTGGCTTTCTTCAAATAAAGTTAGCATTGCTTCGTCTTCAATGTATTGAGCTTGAAGTTGCAGCAAGCTGGAAATTACCTGCATATTATTTTTGACTCGGTGGTGAATTTCTTTGAGCAATACTTCTTTTTCGCGGAGTGCTGCTTGGATGCGGGCTTCGGTCAATTTGCGATCGCTGATATCTTCACCAATACCCGCGATGCGGTAAATTTTGCCCGCTTCGTCATAAATAGAAAAAGCTCGATCGCACACCCAGCGCATTGTGCCGTCTGGCCGAAAAATCCTATATTCGGTACTGGTTGACTCGCCCTGCAACACTCGCCCCATTGCCTCTTCCAACAAATGTTTATCTTCTGGATGCACCCACTCCATCATTTTTAAGGGTTCGGCATATAATTCTTCGTGGCTGCGCCCCCAGATGTTTTCGTAAGCTGGACTCAGATACAATAAATCGGTGAATTCCGCAGACATCAGCCAGAAGGAATCTTGGATATTTTCTGCTAGTTGGCGGAAGCGTTCTTCACTTTCACGGATGGTTTTTTCTGCCTGTTTGCGTTCACTTATATCTTCTGCAATGCCAACGATACGGTAAACTTGACCAGCTTGATTTCTAATCGGAAAAGCCCGAGCGCGAATCCAGCGGATTTTGCCGTCCGGCCTGACAATGCGATATTCGATCTCCTCTTCTGAATCAATTTCTTTAGTGAAGCTAGCAATAATGCGGTCGCGATCTTCAGGATGGAAGGACTCTGTAAAAAAGCGATCGTAAGCATACAAATCAGCACAGCTTCTGCCCCAAATTTTTGCATAACCAGGACTGATATAAATAAGTTCCAGGGGTTGAACGTTTAACATCCAAAACACGCTTTCAATGTTTTCTGCTAGCTGTCGGAACCTTTCTTCGCTCTCTTTCAGTGCTGCCTCAGCTTGTTTTCGATCGCTAATATTTTCTGTCACTACTACATTGTAAATTGCCCCGCTCAGCGGTTCTTGGATTAGCGATACTGTAATATTTACCCAAACTACAGTGCCGTCTTTGTGCACCAAGCGTTTTTCCATTTTATAACTGTCAATTTCCCCGGCAAATAATTTATTGTTTTGTTCTAAGTCTGCATCTATATCTTCTGGGTAAGTAACGTCCATCCAAGTTCGCGACAGCAGTTCGCTCGCAGTATATCCCACTATCTCGCAGAATTTTTGATTGACTCGCAAATAGCGGCCTGTTTGGTCAGGGTGGGTAATGCCGACTGCCGCTTGTTCGACGGTTGCCCGAAAGCGTTCTTCGCTATCTCTGAGGGTTGCTTCTGCTTTTTTGCGATCGCTAATATCGCGCTGCACCCCAAAATACCCCAGGATTCTGCCGTGGGAATCGTAAATGCAAATATAGTCGCCTTCCACCCAAATTAGATCCCCGTTAACCTTGCGATTGTCATTTTCGATATGAATTCGACCTTCATCAAAAAATTGCTTGATTATCTCTCTGCAGCCAGTAAAGTTGCGGGAGAATAAAGAGTCAAGCGTGTAGCCAATAAACTCTTCCCTAATACCTCCGTATTGAGCTATTAAAGCATCGTTTGCCTTCGTTACCCGCCCGTGAGTAAATACGTAATCCAAAACTTTTTCTTTGTCAACTGTATCGTCCCAGTGCACCGGTTCCTCCAGCATCATAAAGAAAAAGCCCTCTAAAGATTGAGAAAAAAACATTTCTAGCTGTTCCTGGCTTTCCCGCAGAGCTTTTTCGGCGCGCCAGCGAGAGAGAATTTCTTCCTGCAATTGATTGTTGGCTGTTTTCAAGTCTTCAGTGCGCTTTTGATATTTAATTTCTAGCTGATTTTTTATTTCTTCCAGCGCTATTTCTGCCTGTTTTTTTTCGGTAATATCTTGAGTAACGACCATTCCGGCAAAAATTTCTTCCCGGTCGTTTTTGACGGGAGCAATTGTTGTGGAATAAACGCGATTGCCGTATTTATATTCAAAAGTATTCTCTTTTCCTGCCAAAGCCGCGCGATATGTAGTCTCAAAAAGTGGCAAATCTTCAGGTGGCGATACTTCCCACAATGTTTTGCCTTCCAACTGTTCTTTGGACAAACCAACTACTGCCAACCCTTGGCCGTCAACCAGAGTATAGCGCAAATCGCGATCGAACAAAAACACCGACCCATTCGGATAATGTTTGATGAGAGTTCGGTACATTTCCTGGCTTTTTTCCAGAGATGCGATTAACCGAATGCGATCGTCCTCGGTGATATCAAATTCAGTTGCGCAGCCCGACAAGCCAGCATTATCCACTGCTTTGACTTGTGCTTCTAATTTCTGGCACAATTCTCTCTGTTGGTGCAAATCCTCTTCAAGTTGCCGAATATTTGCTTTTTGCTCTGCTACTAATGCTTCGCAGGTTTCGAGAGGTCGATCGATCTGGGTAGGATCAATACACATAAGGGCTCTAGGTTTGGCAATTGCGGACTTGAGCTTTTTCAAGTTAATACTAACAAAGCTCAAGCCTTTACTGCATTAGCCAAAGTTTTTCTTAACTTCTTCCTTTATTTAGGAACTCCCGCCGTCAAGACTTCCTGGCCCTCAAGTGTCACCAAAACATCATCTTCAATCCTCACGCCAATACCGCGCCATTTTTCAGGAACCTCCGGCTGTCCTTCAACCGGTTTAATATAAGGAGAAATATAAATCCCCGGTTCCACCGTCAGCACTTGTCCTGGCTGCAAAACTTGCGGATTTTCGCCGTACTGATAAACGCCGACATCGTGCACGTCCAATCCCAGCCAATGACCAGTGCGGTGCATATAAAATGGCTTGTATTTCTCTTCTTTAATTATCTCTTCAATGTCCCCCACCAAAAGTTTTAAATCCATTAAACCTTCCACCAAAACGCGCACTGCTGTTTCGTGAATTTTGCTGTAAGGATTTCCCGGGTATACTTGACTAATTGCCTGCAATTGTGCTTGCAAAACTAAGTCATAAATTATCTGTTGTTCGGCTGTAAATTTGCCGCTAACAGGAAAGGTGCGAGTAATATCGGCGTTGTAGTAGCCGCAAGCACAACCGGCATCTATTAGCAACAAATCGTTTTCCTGCATTTGGCGGTTGTTTTCGATGTAGTGGAGGACGCAGGAATTGTAACCTGATGCAACAATTGAAGGGTAAGCGGGAGTGCAGCCATTTAAGCCAAAAGTATGTTCTATTTCAGCTTGAATTTCATATTCGTATCTGCCGGGTTTGGCGAATTCTTGGGCGCGGTTGTGCGCTGCAACTGAAATATTAGCCGCTTTTCGCATTAATGCTAATTCAGTTTCGCTTTTCACCAGGCGCATCGGGTGTAAAATGATGTTGGAATCTTCGATTGCTGTGGGACCTGTGCCGCGTTTCGGGTAGGTTGCCATCAAGCGCTGCCAGTGATTGAGGACTGTTTGATCGAAACTACGATCGCGCCCGAAGTGATAGTATATGCGATCGGCTTTTTCTAAATATTTCGGCAGTTTTTCCGCAAGTTCGGCGATGGGGAAAGCTTCATCCGCGCCGTACAATTCCTTAGCGCCTTCTACTCCGGCACGATAACCGTGCCAAGTTTCTTTTTCTAAGTCTTTTGGCTGCACAAACAACACAAATTTGTGTTCTTCGTGGTGCGGCGCGAGCACTGCTACCGCCGCAGCTTCATTGAAACCGGTTAAGTAGAAAAAATCGCTATCTTGTCGGTATGCGTATTCTACATCGTTGTGCATGACGGCTGCGGGCGCGCTGCGAAATATCGCCGTCCCGCTGCCAATTTTTGCCATTAATTGTTCGCGTCTTTGCCGATACTCGGTGGGGTTTGTCATTCGATTTTAGATTTTAGATTTTAGATTGAGTGTAATATTAACACTCGGAGGTTTCAAGCGCTGCTTGTCAGACTTGCACCCGCAAGCCCAGGGTTGAAGATATAGGCGATCTGTTTTTTTTGTTTGTCTACTTATTTATTCTCTTGTTCTGCGATCGCCAATTGACAAGTATAGTCAACCAGCCGAGACAAAGATGAGTGGCCATCGACTAAAGTCCATTTCGGAGAGAAATTCGACCAATTTTCGCCATCTTGGCTAACTCTGACAGTTCTCAACTGTCGTTGCTGACAGTCAACTTCCATTTGCGCCAACAATTTATCGTTACTAAACTGTTGAGTTACTAAAATAGTTCTGACTGGATAAGAGGGAGCACCGGCAATATCGGATTTGCTTAATTCAACGCTGCTGGAGTCGATGCAAATATCTACAAAACATCTTGATTTTTCGGCGCGGGCGCTCAAAGTATTGAGGGAAACAAAAATCAAAGTTGCTATTAAAAAAAATGACAAATTCTTAGTATGTATGGCAAATGTAGTATTCATCTGCGTTAATTGGCGTTTAGGGGCGGTTTAATATTATTGACAGTTTAATAAAAAAGTAGGGACGTGGCAATAGTGCTGCGTCCCTACTTTTTAAAGACACGGCATTGCCGTGTCCCTAATTTTTAAACAAGTCTTAAAGCTGAGGAACGTATTGTTCTTTTTCAGGAACAAAAGTGTATTCAGAGACGATTAGGCGCAACTCTTCGCCGTCGATGGTTTCTTTTTCGATCAACAAATCGACTAAGCGATCGATCACGGTGCGATTTTCGCGAATAATTCGGCGCGCGTCGTCGTAGCAGTGATCGACAATCGATCGAACTTGTCCGTCAATCCGAGAAGCTATTTCTTCGGAATATTCCGATCGCGCTGTGTAGTCGCGGCCGAGGAAAATTTCGCTTTGCTGAGCTTCCAGGGCGATCGGGCCCAAGGTAGACATCCCGTAGCGAGTCACCATTTGCCGCGCCATGCCGCTTACTTGCTGCAAGTCGTTGCCGGCACCGGTGGTTACTTCGGCATCGCCGAAAACTACTTCTTCGGCTGCGCGGCCACCTAAAGCACCGCTAATCCGGGCTAAAATTTGCGATCGAGAAATCAAACCTTGGTCTTCGCTGGGCATGAACCAAGTCAAGCCGCGGGCCTGTCCGCGAGGAACTAAGGTAACTTTTTGAACTGGATCGTGGGCTTGAATGATTGTACCGACGATCGCGTGGCCGATTTCGTGGTAAGCAATCAAGCGCTTGCTCTTGCTGTCCACCAAGGGAGTGCCTTCCATACCTGCTACCACGCGATCGACTGCATCGTCAACTTCGAGCATCGTAATCGCTTCTTTGCGGCGGCGGGCGGTTAAAATAGCAGCTTCGTTGAGCAAGTTAGCCAAATCAGCGCCGGTAAAGCCTGGAGTGCGGCGGGCGATGGCGTCCAAAGAAATCTCCGCAGACAGCTTCTTGTTGCGCGCGTGAACTTCCAAAATTTCCAATCTACCTTTGATATCGGGCGTATCTACGGTAACTTGGCGGTCAAAACGTCCCGGACGCAGCAACGCTGAGTCGAGCACGTCGGGGCGGTTCGTGGCAGCAATGATGATAATGCCAGTATTGCCCTCAAAACCGTCCATTTCGGTCAGCAACTGGTTCAGGGTTTGTTCCCGTTCGTCGTTACCGCCACCGATACCGGCGCCGCGCTGGCGGCCCACTGCATCGATTTCATCGATGAAGATGATGCAAGGAGCATTTTCTTTAGCTTTCTTGAACAAGTCGCGGACGCGGGAAGCGCCAACACCGACGAACATTTCTACAAATTCCGAACCGGAGATGCTGAAGAAAGGCACGCCAGCTTCGCCTGCGATCGCTTTTGCCAGCAAGGTTTTACCGGTTCCGGGAGGGCCAACTAGCAGCACGCCTTTGGGAATCTTCGCCCCGACTGCGGTGAAGCGTTCGGGTTTTTTGAGGAATGTCACCACTTCTTGAAGTTCTTCTTTGGCTTCCTCAACGCCTGCTACGTCGTCGAACAGTACGCCTGTTTTAGCTTCCATTTGAAAGCGAGCTTTGGATTTGCCAAAGTTCATGGCTTGGCCCGGGCCGCCGGGAACGTTGCCACCGCGGCGGAAGAGGAAAAACAGGCCTCCTACTAACAAGAGGGGAAATACTAGATTGCCTAAAAGTCCCCAGACAGCACCGTCATTGCGTAGTGGGTGAGTGTCGAAGCTGATTTTTGAATCTCTGAGCCTAGAAACCAGTTCCGGGGCATTTGAGGGCAAGTCTACCCGCCACCGCTGCTCGTGATTGTCCAGTTCGGGATCGACTGCTAGGACAATAGCCGTCCGACCTCCGTCGTAAAGGTCAACGCTGGTCACTCGACCGGCGTTTAAGTAATCTAAGAATCGACCGTAGCTCAGGCGGGTGCTGGCGGTGTTCTTGCTCATTTCTGCGGGGGATGGGGCAAAGGCCCCCTGCCACAAGAAAAAGCCGATGACTAAGGCAGGTAAAGTCCAAAGTAGTATAGTTCGCCAAGAAATTTTCATAAATGCGGATGCCTTGAATTGGGGACAGATCGGGTAAGATCGCGGTGTCGGAGAAGTGCGACAAAAGTTTACACTCAGAATCTTAACTAAATTTAACTTAACAATGCACTCTCAGGCAACAGAGCTTTGAGGACGATGGCTCCAGAAAAAGTTAGGTTAGTTAGGGTAAGGGCGATCGTCCCGAATATAATGTTTGGTGCTGATTTCGATACCGATCTAGGTAGAGTTAGAAGAATCGTCGCTTTCACCCACTGTCTTTAAGCGTGGCAGTGTCAAGGGATAAGGCATGATAATGGTGAGGCTCAGTGAGGTAACACATTTCAATGACAACTAGACAGCTTGTTCCTAATTCGGCTATGCTGACCCAGCAGACTAAAGTCGCTTCTAACAAATCGATTATTAGTGCTGATTTGGGTCGGACGGCAACTAAAGCTTGCGTGAGTCGCAACCCGAGTAGCGTTGTTTTCATCCCTGCCAACGTGGCTACTATGCCCGTGGAAAAGGTGCGGGGTGGCAGCTTTGAGTCCAAAGCAACAGACCCTCTGTTGGATATGTGGCTGGAGTACCAGGGCAAGGGTTACGCTATAGGCCAACTAGCGGCAGATTTTGGCGCTAATCTCGGTGGCGCTGACCAGTCAAAAGTAGTAGATGCTTTGGTTAAGGTCTTTTCCTGTGCTGGATATTTCCAGATGAAGGGCGAAATAGCAGTTGTGCTGGGTTTGCCGTTTTATTCGCAGGATCAGTTTGAGAAGGAAAAGGAAGAGATTATCAGCCAACTGCGCTCTCCCCACGTTGTGGTGTACCGGGGCGAGCGTGTGGATATTAATATCAGTCACGTTTGGGTGATGCCGGAAGGGTTCGGCAGCCTGATTTGGTGCGAGGCTCAAGATAACAAGGAGTTTACGCCGGAGTTGCCCGAACTGTCGGTGGCGGTTGTTGATATTGGACACCAAACTACCGATTTGTTAATGGTCGATCGTTTCCGGTTCGCCCGGGCAGCTTCTAAGAGCGATTCCTTCGCAATGAACAAGTTCTACGAACAAGTTGCCTCAAAGATTCCGGGAGCAGACCCTCAATCTCTGTCTTTACTGGAAGCGGTGAATAAACCGGAAGGCCAGCGTTTCTACCGTCCGAGAGGAGCGACTAAGCCGACTAATTTAGATCCGATTATTAAGGATTTGCGAGAGGCTTTCGCTAACGAACTGTCCGAACGTTTGGTGCAGTGGCTGCCTGAACGTGTGACGGATGTGGTTCTGACTGGCGGGGGCGGCGAGTTTTTCTGGGAGGTGTTGCAACCTTTGCTTAAAGACGCCAATCTTAAGGCTCACTTGGCTCAGCCTTCCCGGAAAGCTAATGCTTTGGGACAGTTTATTTATGCTGAGGCTCAGCTAGCCACGATTAAGTAACGCATTAAGGCTTGAACCCTATGGCACTGTGGGCAAAAAATAAGGCGAATTTCTCGGTGGCGTTTACGGAAGATGCTGCGGATCAAACTTTGCTGGCCGCTATTGAAAAAGAGTTGGCTTTCACGAAGTATCAGACTTTCAGCAATCTCTGCAAGCAGGCTTTGTGGCAGTTTTTGTCTGTATCTGAGTCTACTAGCTCTACACAGAGCTTTCAGCGGTTGGAACAGCGTATTGCTGAACTTGTGGTCAAATTTGCTGAGTTTGAACACAATGTTTCGGCAGAGGAATTAAGCCGTTTGGAGGGACTGGAACATCACCTGACTCAACTCAGCGCGCAGTTGGATCAATTGCAGGGGAGTGTTAACAGTAAGTTTGCTCAAGTTTCTTTTGCCCCAGTTTCAAAAGTAGTAGAGCCTGACCCCATTGAGTCTGAGTCTGTGGCGGATGATAATGTAGTGTCTGACGCTGAGGTTGCTCCTCGTCGGGAATCCGATCCTTTGTTGGAGCGTTTAAGTTCTTTGTTACCCCAAGATTTCTAAAATGAGGTAGACCTAGGCTACAAAGCCTTGAGATGTAATGTTAGTGGCCCGCTGTTGGCAGCCGGTACTGAATACAGAAACAAAGCGATCGCTCTTTTGAAAAAAAAGGGCGATCGCTTTGTTATTGACAATTTTAGATTTTAGATTTTAGATTTACTCATTTTTACCTATACCATTCGCATTATTCGATTAATCCTAATTTTTGTAATCGCGAACGAATGGCACTAGGCTGTCGCTGAAATCTCTGAGCTAATTCGTCAATTTGTTGACCGCTAGCATATTCTTTTTTCAAATTTTCGTCTTCATCCTGACTCCACTTGACGTAAGCTCTGGGATATTTCTGGCGAATTTTCTCATTCTGGGTTTTAGGTCGATAACCATTCTTTTGAGCGGCATTCAAACCCGAACCAAACTGTGGGTTAATTTCCCCACTGCGACTAGCTAGCGCCTCTTGCACGCGGTTGGGAATCCGAGCAATTTCTTCTGAGAGTTCAGCCAAAGCATTGTCTACTTTTTGCTGAAGTTCTGTTAGCTGCCGCTGCTGCAAACTGCCCCACTGCGGCAGTTCGTTGATAAACTGCTGCAAGTCCAGAATTATTGTTGTCAAAGTTTCGACTTGTTGCAACTCCGGCCGCTGTTTGAATTGGCGGCTGGTGAGTTCGATCTCGCTTTGAATCATTTTAATAGTTTTTTCTAAAATTATTAGTCGCTGGCGCAGGTTCTCAATGGCTGAAATGAGAGAGTGTACGTTTTCTCCAGGCCCAACACTGAGATTTTCGCGAGATGTTTGAGCAACAGCTTCGTCTAAAGCATTTACAGCAAGTTGCAATTGCTCGATCGCGCGATCGGTAGTAGCTGCTTGTTGATTTACGCGATCGAACGTTGCCCCCGTACTTGCTTTAACTTGCTTGTGCAGCTTCTGCCGATTCACAAAATTCAACACCAACGAAATCACTACAGGCACTTGAGCATAAACGCTCTGCCCCCAAACCAAACTAGCAGCCAATCCCACAGCAGAGGCAGCAATAAAAACCAATTCAGCAGTTTCTAACAAATTGCTGGACTTGGGATTTTGGATTTTGGTGGATGAATTGGATGATGACATAGGCTAATACCATTTTAGATTTTAGATTTTAGATTTTAGATTTGGAATGACTGATGAAGCTCGGAGTTTGGAGCAATGGCCTATAGTTGCATTATTTTTTTCAACTGGTACAAGTATGCGGATAAAAATAAAGTAAGCGCGATCGCAACTATCCGGTATGGAATCGGACACCGACCCCGAATTTAGCAGTGGTGAAAAACAGATTAAGTTTTTTATTCACAGCCATGTAATTAAATATATTAAAGCTGCAAAATTAGTCGAGCTAAAGTGAAATAAATCAAGACCCCAAGGACATCAACTGCGGTGGTAATAAAGGGAGCAGACATTAAAGCGGGGTCTAAACCCAAAGAACGAAATAGAAACGGCAGAGCTGAACCGGCAATAGAAGCTAAAATTGCGATCGCAAACAAACTCACTCCCACCGCGAGTGCCACTGCTAAACTCCCTTGCAGAGTATAAGCCCAGCCCGTCGCTACAGTCCCCAATATAGCTCCTAGCAGCGCTCCCGCCATCCCCTCGCGAACAATTACTTGAAACGGGCCCATTGCTGTAATTTCATCAGTATTCAAACCGCGAATTACAACTGTTGAGGACTGAGCTCCGACATTGCCTCCAGTGCCAGTCAGCAGGGGAATAAAGGCTGCTAGGGCGACTACTTGGTTCAAAATATCTTCTTGAGCTCTAATAATTGCGCCGGTGACAGTATTAGTTAAAAGCAGAACAAACAGCCACACGACCCTTTTCCGGGCAACAGTGATTAAATTAGTCTGAAAATAATTGTCGCCGCCGGACTGGACGCCACCCAAGGTATAAATATCTTTGGCTGCTTCTTGTTCTAAAATGTCGATCGCGTCGTCAACTGTAATGATCCCGACCAGACGCTGTTCGCGGTCTACAACGGGCACAGCTAAAAAATCGTAACGCTGGATCAGCCTAGCTACTTCTTCTTGATCCGTTCCTGTTTGAACAGAAACTACGTCGCGGGTCATAATTTCGCCGACAGTTTTGTCGAGGGGGGAAGTGACTAAATCCCGCAAAGATAAAATACCTGTCAAGCTGCGTCCGGCGTCGGTGACGTAAAGAGAATAAATTGTTTCGGTAGTTTTAGCCAAAGAGCGAATTCTGTCTAAAGCTTGGGCGACGGTAAAGCTTTCTTTCAGAGAAATGTATTCTGGGGTCATGATCCGGCCGGCGGTACTGGCTTCGTAACCCAAAAGTTGGGCCGTTGCTTCCCGTTCCGTCGGGCTCAATTCACCCAACAGGCGACGGACTAATATTGCCGGCAGTTCGTCAAAGAGTTTAGCTCGATCGTCCGGGGACATTTTGTCTACAATGTCAATGACTTCTTGGCGTTTGAATTTTTCGCAGAGGGACTGCTGAACGCTGGAGTCGAGATATTCGTAAACTGCGATTGCTTCGTCTTTGGAAAGCAAGCGGAAAGCTATTACTTGCATGGTTTCTGGCAGACCTTCGATAGCTTCAGCTATGTCGGCTTCCTGCACCGGGTGCAAAATCGCTTTTGCTCCTTTAAAGTCTCCTTCTTCCAACAGGGCCCTTAACTGCGATCGAACTAATTCCCGGAGCTCTTTTCGCGCGTAGGTGGGTAGAGAAGACGATTGATAATTTTTTTCTGTTGTCACTGATGACCCTCCTAAACCTGTGCTGCGCGCCTTCCTGAATCCAGTTTAGAGCCTATTGACGCCACTGGTTGCAGTGATCGGACTTGCCCTGACAAGATCTACACCTGACCCCTATTATTCTGGTGCGCGCCGAGCACCTTCCCCGATTTGGGTTCAAATACATTTATCTTGATCGGCGACACTCATCGGTAGGAAAGGAGAATTGCGCCCGATCACTTTTTCCAACAGGTTCGTCGAACTTTGATTGCGAATATAATTATTGACTGTTTCTTGCCATTCAGTGTCACTTGCTGGCAAGATCATGCCGTAAGAAATGCAGGTTAAAGGCTGCTCCGGTATAACAAAATATTGGCTTGGAGTTAAACCTTGTCTCAACGCTTCTTTTACTAACAGCATTCCGTCGCTAGCGAAGGCATCGATTGTTCCTGATACTGCATCTTTTACACCCGATTGTCGCCCCCCGATATCTTCATAAATTGCTTCTGAATAGTGTAGAATTCTCACAAAACAGATGTGACATTACAAGGTGTGTAACAATGTGCGTATTGTGGGATAAACATTCTTGGCGCTATTAATTGTTGCAAAATGTTTAAATTTGTATCTTTTCCTTAACCATTTTATATTCTTTACCAAATCTTTACTTCTTCTCTAGAATATTGTTATTGGTCCTCCAAGCCAGTTGACAGCAGTTTGCAAAAAGATTGAAATACCCCTTAGTTAAACAATAGGTCTTTATGACACACTGCCCCTGCTGCTCGAATCCAATGCTCCGTCACGTTCACCAACATCAAGTCTACTGGTTTTGTCGCCCATTTTGGTAAACAATGCCTATTTACAATCTGAACATTTCTAGCTTATCGCCCTCTCTAAATTTATTGAGAGAGCTAGGACTTAAGGAATAATATTATTTATAAGTAAAATTTAACAGTTCTATTTATGGATGGTAATTTTTTTTTAGAAATTGTCCTAGCAATAAGGGGTTTTAACGGTCATATTTGTGCAAGGTTGCATGATGGAATTACAAAAATTTTACCCCCAAAAGTTAAAATACATTCATAAATATATCCATAAATTTATGGTAATCCCTCGACGCAAAGTAATTATAAGTTTAGGCAAAACACCACTTAAACCATTGCTACCTCTTTTGCTTGGTGTGGTGGCCTCTCTTGCTGTTTTATTTACGTGGCACCAGCTAACCATCAACGGACAAATTCACATCGAGCAGTTAATTCAGCAGGAAGCGAATGCGATTCAGTCACAACTAAGCGAAGGATTATCAATTCGGGTGTTGACACTTCGGCAAATGGCGAATCGCTGGGAAGCCAATGGCGGTACACCAAAGGCTCTTTGGGAAGCCGATGCTGAGGCTTATGTAAAGGATTTCTACGGTTATCAGGCGATCGAATTAGTCGATCCATCATTTAAAGTCCGATGGGTTGCGCCACTGGCAGGGAATGAGGCAGCGCAAAACCTAGATTTTAATCGGGAACTGCGTCGCAAAATAACTTTGCAACTAGCTCGTGATTTGCGTCAACCTATCTTAAGTCGCAATATTTCACTTATTCAAGGGGGTCAAGGATTTATAGCAAGTTGTCCTTTGTTTGTAGGTGAACGTTTTGATGGATTGATTGTCGGAATTTTTCAGTTTCAGACACTATTTGAAAGTATTTTAAAAGTTCAACCAGGGTACAATGTGGCTATCTATGCTGGCACAACTTTGCTCTACGGTCAAGAGTCTTTTTCTCAAGATGCCGACCATAAAATAGTTGTAGTGAAAGCCTATGATGTAGACTGGAGAGTAGATATTTATCCAAGTTCATATTTAGTAGAAAGTGTCAAGTTTTATTGGCCGATAGTTGTATTAATTGGTGGCTTAGTTTTAGTTTTTTTGCTTGTGTGGGTCATGTATCTCGCACAAGTTAGTTATTGCAAAGTCGATAAGTTCCAAAAAGCCAATCGCCAGTTGCAAAGGGAAATTCACCAGCGACAACAGGCAGAAATTGCGATCGCTCGACTAGCTGCGATCGTTGAGTCTTCGGAAGATGCCATTCTCAGTAAAGATTTAGAGGGTGTAGTTACCAGTTGGAATGTAGGAGCAGAAACAATTTTTGGCTATACAGCGGCCGAAATAGTAGGGCAATCAGGGAGAAAACTGATTCCCGCAGACTATCGAGATGAGGAAAACGAAGTTCTCACCAAAATCCAGCGAGGAGAACGCATCGAACACTACGATACAAAAAGGCTGAGGAAAGATGGAACATTAATCGATGTCTCGATGAGTGTCTCCCCCATTAAAGGCGAAGCAGGGAATATAATTGGAGCCTCAAAGATTGCCCGGAATATTGCTGACCGCAAACAAGCAGAAGCAGCACTGCGTCAAAGTGAAGAACGCTGGGAACTTTCTGTACGCGGGAATAATGACGGCATTTGGGATTGGAATGTTCAAACGAATGAGGTCTTCTTGTCTAGCCGCTGGAAGCAAATGCTGGGCTATGAAGACCATGAAATCCAAAACATTGTAGACGAATGGGATAATCTGGTACATCCCGATGATTTGGGATGGGTGATGCAAGCCATTCAAGACCATTTTGCCAAGAAAACTCCTTTTTATATCACAGAACATCGTGTTCGCTGCAAAGATGGTTCCTACAAATGGGTTTTGGATCGCGGTCAGGCACTTTGGGATGATGCAGGTAACGTAATTCGGATGGCTGGCTCTCACACCGACATTACCGACCGCAAGCAAGCGGAAGTTGCTTTACAGGTCAGCGAAGCCAGGTATCGGCAATTAATCGATAACTTAAATGCGGGTTTTGTGATTCATGCGACAGATACCAGCGTTCAATTATGTAATGAAAGAGCTGGTGAATTACTAGGGCTTTCAATGGATCAAATGCTGGGAAAAACTGGAATATCTCCGGCCTGGCATTTTGTACGGGAAGATGGCAGCGTGATGCCCCTAGAGGAATATCCGGTAAATCAGGTTTTATCCACTGGAAGTTCCCTCAAAAATTATGTTTTAGGACTTAAAAAAGAAAGTGATAGTTGTGTTTGGGTATTAGTTAATGCCTACCCGGAGTTCGATCAAAATGGTCAAATCACACAGGTTGTAGTTACGTTTATTGATATTAGCAAGCGCAAAAAAGTAGAGCTGGAAATCCAAAAAACTGGCAATTTCTTACAAGCACTGCTGGATTATCTACCGCTCGCAATTTTTGTTAAGGACGCAGAGCCTAAGCGATTTGGCGTATTTCAGTTTTGGAATAAAACCAGCGAACGGTTATTTGGCATCTCAGCCGAAAACGCGATCGGCAAAAGTGGCTATGATTTTTTTCCAACAGAACAGGCTATCTTTTTCGACAAAAAGGATAGAGAAGCCTTTGAGAAAGGTAAGAGTGAGGATATTCTCGAAGAAGTCATTGACAGTCATAGTTTGGGAAAACTTTGGCTGCATACGGTGAAGATACCCATTTACGACGAGCAGCATCAGCCCCAGTACCTACTTTGTTTTTCAGAAGATATCACCGATCGCAAACAAGCAGAAGCAGAGCTTAGAGAAATGAGCGAGGTGATGACAAATGCGGTGTCCGGCATTTCCAAAATAGACACTCAAGGACGTTACCTCTATGTGAATAAAGCTTATGCTGACATGACAGGCTATCAGCCCGAAGAAATGATCTGGATGTCCTGGGAAAAAACCGTAGATCCCGATGAGTTGGAAAAACTGGTTGCAGCCTATGGGCTGATGGTGCAAGAGGGCAGAGTTGAAGTTGAAACCAGAGGGGTTCGTAAAGACGGTTCGTTTTTTTATAAGCAATTGGTGATGATTTCAACTTATGACGAACAGCACCAATTTATGGGGCATTACTGCTTCATGAAAGATATTAGCGATCGCAAAAAAGCCGAACTTGCACTAGAACAGGAACTCCTGCGGAGTAAAGCCTTCTTCAACACTTCCCTGGACGGTGTTGTTGTCATGGATTGGATCGGAAAAGTTGTCGAAGCTAGTCCCAGTTTTGCTCAAATGCTGGGCTACACGCTAGAAGAAACCCTGAATCTGAATGTTTTTGATTGGGATGCTGAATGGACGAGGGAAGAACTACAAGTTATGCTCCAGAGAGAAGAGGTGATTCCGGTGTTTGAGACGCGACATCGCCGTAAGGATGGTTCCGTCTATGATGTGGAAATTAGCTGGAACCGGGTCGAATTAGAAGATGAGATGATGAACTTCTGTATCTGCCGGGATATTAGCGACCGCCAACGCAGCGAAGCGGAACGCCAACAAGCAGAACAGGCACTCCGAGAGAGTGAAACTCGCTTCCAAGCTTTCATGAATCACAGCCCTGCCCCTGCCTGGATTACCGATGAAGATGGTGTAATGCTCTATGCCAGCCAGACTTATCTCAATACCTTGGAGTTACCCACTGACGATGTGATTGGAAAATCCATTTTTGAACTTTACCCCGCCGCCTCCGCCCAACAATATCTAGACAATATCCAAACGGTTGTTCAAAGCAACGAGCTAATTGAAACGATTGAGATTGCGCCCCGTCGAGATGGAACCCTGGGTGAGTTTCTGGTTTACAAATTTCTCATCCCCGACTTACCTGGGCAAATGCTAGTAGGTGGTGTGGCGATCGATGTGACACGGCAACATCAAGCTGAAACCGCCTTACAACAGAGTGAGGAACGCTTGAAACTGGCACTAGAAGCTTCTGGAGATGGACTGTGGGATTGGGACATTGAAAGTGGAAAAGTTTACCTGAATTCCTACTACCAGGAGATGCTGGGCTACAAGCCCGGTGAGTTGGTGATGGATGTGAATGTCTGGGAACAGATGATTCATCCTGATGATACATTGTGGGTTTTTGAGGCTCTCAATAGTAACTTGCAAGATAGCTCTCTCAAATATGCCTTTGACTATCGTGTGCGTTGCAAGTCAGGTGAGTGGAAGTGGATCGCTAACTACGGGAAAATTGTTGCCTACGAAGAAGATGGTAAGCCTTTACGGATGATTGGAACGCACAAAGACATCAGCGATCGCAAACAAAAAGAACTGGCACTGCAGCACGCAATGGAAGCCGCAGAAGCAGCGAACTTGGCAAAAAGTACCTTCCTAGCCAATATGAGCCACGAATTACGCACTCCCCTCAACGTGATTCTAGGATTTGCTCAGGTAATGACCCATGACTCCTCCCTAACTCCCAACCAAAAAGAAGACCTGCAAACAATTCGTCGCAGTGGCGATCACCTCTTGAGTTTGATTAACGATGTGCTGGATCTCTCGAAAATTGAATCGGGACACTGCACAGTTGAACAAAGCGGATTGGACTTAATTGCGCTGCTGCATTCCCTCCGAAATATGTTGGCGGAACGAGCAAGTTCTAAAGGACTTGACCTTTGTTTCGAGATTGCGCCAGAAGTTCCCCAATTTATGCTTGTCGATGCTCAAAAACTGCGCCAGGTTTTGCTCAATCTGCTGAGTAATGCCATCAAATTTACCGATCGGGGAAGCATTACTTTGCAAGTCAGCATTGAGGCTTCCGGTACAGTGGCATTAAGCACAACTCGGCCCATTCTCCAGTTTGTAGTGGCTGACACGGGTTTAGGGATTGCATCGGTCGAACTCGACACCATCTTCGATGCGTTTGTGCAAGCCCAAGCTGGGAAGCGATCGATCGGCGGTACGGGGCTAGGTCTCACCATTAGCCGCAAATTGTTGGAACTTATGGGCGGAAAAATTTCTGTCAGCAGCACTGTGGGACAGGGGAGTACCTTCACATTTACCCTTCCCGTCAGCCCCATCAGTGGAGTTAATGTTACACCCGAAGAGAATAATCGCCTCGTGATGGGGCTGGCTCCCGGTCAAGGGGATCATCGCATTTTGGTGGTTGACGATCAAGCAGAAAATCGCTTGCTAATGGTCAGATTACTGACACAATTAGGATTAGAGGTAAAAGAAGCTACCAACGGACAGCAAGCTGTGCAGATTTGGCAACAATGGCAACCCGACCTAACCTGGATGGACATTCGGATGCCCGTGTTAGATGGATACGAGGCTACGAAGCAAATTCGGGCAATGGAAGACGGACAGAACAGTATCATTATTGCACTTACGGCCCAGGCTTCCCAGAGCGATCGCGCCCTCGCCTTGGCTGCTGGCTGCAACGACTACATCAGCAAGCCCTTCCGGGAACAAACCCTATTTCTTAAGATGGCCGAATACCTGGGGTTAGAGTATGTATATGAGGAAGAGGAAACAGAAAAGGGGGAACGGGGAACAGATTGTTTTCCTTCTTACCTCTGTTCTGTTGCCTCTTCCGTTTCAGATTCCCTCGATCCAATGCTTTTGGGGACATTACCAAGAGTATGGGTGGTTCAGTTGGAAGATGCTGCTTTATGTGGGGATGATGTTGCGATAATTGAACTGGTAGCTCAACTTTCCTCAGAACTCGCTCAATTCGGTACTTATCTGACGGAACTCGCCAACCAGTATCAATTTGAAAAAATTCTTAATCTAATTCAAGACCATTTCCCAATTGTAATTCCTCCATTGGATTTATAAACTGTTGTGCAGTTAAACGTTTGATTGGGACTAGGGAATTAGAAACATCCAACAATAATTAAATTTAATTGTTGCAATTAGTAGTGGAAAACCCTCTTAATTTTTATTGATAATTACTGCTATCAGATGCCTAATAAAACACCGAAAGCTCTCCAATTTACTCCTTTCAATTTAAATAATTTAGAGGAATGCAGCGAAGAATCCGTGTATGCTCCCGGTCATATTCAGCCACACGGAATCGTTTTATTGATGCAAGAAAAAAGCCTCAAGATTTTACAAGTCAGTGAAAATGTAGAACAGTTATTTGGCATTTCGGCAGAAGAATTGCTAGGTCAGCCATTGCCAGGGTTATTGGGTCACGATCGAGTACAAGAAATTGTTAGGTGTCTCGATCGAGAACAACTAAACATTCATAATGTTTTCGATCTAAAAATCCCTCTCAAAGACGGCACGATTCAAAGATATAGAAGCACACTGCATCAGCTACCAGATGAGTTGATGCTGGAGCTGGAACCCCACTTGACTATTGAAAATAATCATTCAATCGATTTTTATCAGCGTCTGCAAACAGTTATCCTCAACTTTCGCAGTGCGATCGATATTTCGGATTTAGCTCAAACCATTGCTAGAGAAGTGAAAGCCATGACCGGGTTCGATCGCGTAATGGTCTATCGCTTTGAAGCCGATGACCATGGGGTGGTGATTGCCGAAGAGAAAGAAAGTTCTCTAGAAAGCTACCTGGGATTGCATTACCCGGCGATCGATATTCCCGTACCCGCCCGCAAATTGTTTTACAGCAAGTGGGTGCGCCAAATTCCCAATATCAATTACACTCCGGCCCGCCTAATTCCCACCAACCATCCCCTAACCAATACATCCCAGGATCTAAGTGCTTGTGTGTTAAGGGGAGTATCTCCCTACCACATTGAATATTTGCAGAATATGGGAGTTGCTGGGACACTGACGATTTCGTTAATTGACGATCGGCGTCTCTGGGGATTAATTGCCTGTCACCATTACAGCCCGCGATTGCTAGATTACGAAACTCGCAAAACCTGTGAATTTCTAGGACAATTTGCCTCGATCGAACTGCTGCATCAGCAAGAGCGAGAATTGAACGTTTACCGATCGCAAGCGAAAACTATTCAGGATCAACTTCAGCAGGCGTTCCGGCGAGATTCTAATTTTATCGAACAAGTATTGACCGAAAATGCTTCTCAATTGCTAGATTTAGTTCATGCTCAGGGAGCTGCAATTATGCTCGATGGTCGTCTGACATTGGTGGGTCAAACACCATCTGAAGCTGAGGTTGACGAACTCCTGCAATGGTTGCTGCAACAGAACAAAGAACGAGTGTTTGCAACAGCTTCTTTGTCTCAGTTGTATCCCCAAGCGAAGCAATTCAAAGAGCGAGCTAGCGGTGTTTTAGCAATCTCAATCTTCCTATCCTACGCCATACAAAAGTCATACCACATCCTTTGGTTCAGACCAGAACAAATTCAAACCATAAACTGGGCAGGAAATCCACAGGATGCTGTGTCGATCGACGAAATTGGAAAAATGCACCTGTGTCCCCGCAAATCCTTTGAACTGTGGCAAGAGACAGTGCGGGAAATGTCTTATCCGTGGCAGATTGCAGAGTTAGAAGCTGCTGCGGAAATGAGGCATATCCTCATGCTGGCGGTGTTAGAATTTTCGCAAGCTGCCCTAGAACACGCTGCAGAAAGGGCAGCTATAGCCAACCGTGCCAAAAGCCAGTTCCTTGCCAACATGAGCCACGAGCTCAGAACGCCACTCAACGCCATTCTGGGATTTACCCAGCTTATGAACCGCAGCCCCTATATTCCAGAAGAATTTCAAGAGCATTTAGGGATCATTACCCGTAGTGGAGAACACCTGCTGACATTGATCGACGATGTTTTGCAAATGTCTAGGATTGAAGCAGGGCAATTGGTACTGAGTAAAAGCTGTTTTAATCTGCATCGAATGCTGGGTTCTATTAACGAGATGTTCAGCATCAAAGCGCCTGAGAAAGGGTTACATCTGAGTAGCGAGTGGGATGCTACTGTCCCCCGTTATGTCTGTGGCGATCAAGCAAAACTTCGCCAAATCTTGATTAATCTGCTGGGGAATGCGATCAAATTTACAACAACAGGAAGCATAGCCCTGCGCGGACGAGCTTTTTCATCAGATGATATGCCATCCGGTACAGTTCGCGATCGCGCCACTAATCAACTTGATATTAAACCAACTATTACCCTGTGTCTCGAAGTTGAGGATACCGGACCTGGCATTTCTCCCTCAGATTTAGAATCAATTTTTGACGCTTTCATGCAAACCAATCGCGGTCGCAACGATCGAGGAACAGGTTTAGGACTGTCTATCAGTCGTGAGTTTGCGCGTCTGATGGGAGGCGATATCACCGTGCGAAGCACCCTGAATCTAGGCTCGACTTTTACCTGCCAAGTTGTTTTGGAACTACCAGAGTCGCTTGATTTAGAGGAACCTGAAATTAGCGATCGGATTATCGGGCTCGCACCTGGGCAACCTATCTACCGAATTCTAATAGTGGAAGACGTTCCAGAAAATCGGCAACTGCTGGTGACACTGCTGGAGTCATTTGGGTTTGATGTGTGTGCGGTGGATAATGGGGTAGAGGCGATCGATCGTTGGCAAACATGGAACCCTGACCTGATTTTGATGGACATTCAAATGCCTGTCATGGATGGTTATGAAGCCACGAGACAGATTCGATCGCAACAGTCATTACTCATTAGTCATGAGTCATCAGCAGATAACTCAGGGCAAATGTCACAGGACAAAAGACAAATTACACGCATCATTGCCCTCACTGCCTATGCTTTTGAAGACGATCGTATCGCCAGCCTGCAAGTCGGTTGCGATGACTACATTGCCAAGCCGTTTACTGAAGACACACTTTTCGAGAAAATAGCTCATCACTTGGGCGTCCGCTATTGCTACGCCGAAAAACTTCCGCCAAACTCATCAGCTTCGCCACCAAAGATATTTACTCCAGACTTGAAAACCATGCCAACCAAGTGGATTGCAGAAGTTCATGAAGCAGCACTCGATCTTAGTGATAATAAGCTTTATGAACTTATCGCTCAAATTCCCAAGGAGAAACAAGATTTCATCGCGGCGATGACATCTTTGGTGGATAACTTTCAGCTTGAAGCGATCGCAACTCTCACCCAGATTTAGGAATAAGACCATGACAGCTTTATTCAAACTTGCGGCCCAAACGAATATTCTCATCGTCGATGATACCCCAGACAATCTGCGCCTGTTAGCCAAAATTCTAGAGTCACAGGGCTATATTGTGCGTAAAGCCCTCAACGGCAGAATGGCACTCCAAGGCGTTCATCGCGACCCACCTGCTCTAATTTTACTTGACATCAATATGCCAGACATGAATGGGTACGAAGTCTGCCAAAAGTTAAAAGCATCGGAAGCGAGTGCTCAGATACCGGTTATTTTTATCAGTGCGCTCGAAGGACTGGAAAACAAGGTACGAGCCTTTGAACTGGGTGGTGTAGACTATATTACCAAACCTTTTCAAGAACAGGAAGTGCTGATGCGAGTAAAAAATCAATTACTCATCCAACAGCAACGCCAACAACTGATCGAACAAAATCAACGTTTAGAACACGAAATCCAGGAACGTCTGAGGGCAGAAGCAGAAGTAAGGCAGCTCTCCGTGACCGATGAATTAACTGGATTATATAACCGGCGCGGCTTCTTTTTTCTAGCAGAACAACAACTAAAAATTGCGCTTCGCACGCAAACATCCTATTTTATTTTGTTCGCTGATTTAGATGGTTTGAAAAAGATTAACGATACTTTCGGACACGAAATGGGAGACAGAGTAATCGTTGACGCAGCTAAAATATTGAAGCAAACCTTTCGTGATGCCGATATTATAGCTCGACTGGGAGGAGATGAATTCGCTTTATTTATTACTCATTTTTCAGGTGCTTCATCTACTAATTTCCATTCTCGACTGCAAGAAAATATAGATCGCTTTAATCAACAGTCCGAGCGAGCTTATATATCAATAAGTCTTGGTGTAGAGTTGGGGGATTTAAAGAATGAAGTTTTATTAGAACAATTGCTGGCCAAGGCTGACAAACTCATGTACGACCATAAACGCACCAAACGCTGTTTAAATCCTCAACCGTTCTTTTGAGAACAACGGTATCGAAGGGCCATAAGCATTATTTATTAAACGTGAGTTCAACTGAGAAAGAGTAAGCTGAAAACAAGATAAGGAAACAGTTTGAAGACTTTAGCTGCTCAGCCGGAAAACACGATGCAGTACACATCATTACACCTAAACCTGACAGGGTAGCAACCCAGTTAAAATCTGTGCCTGTATTAGGTTAAGGGTGTGAAAAAAAGATGTAGTCGGTATTGTCCAGAACGTCGATATCAAATCGACAGACTGACGCTGAATGGGTTCAGTGTTTGCCTACAATGGCATTCTTTTTAAGTGGTGTTATTTTCATAAATCGATGTTATCTATTTACCAATTCGTGCTAAAATGACACCAAGCTGAACAGCGATTACTCCGAGTATGGCACTGCCTGCCCAGTAAAAAGCGGCGATGCTGTAAGCTCGATCGCGCCACAAGACATTCGTTTCTAAACCGTAAGTTGAAAAAGTAGTATAAGCACCCAAAAAGCCCGTTGCTACAATTAACCGGACTTCCGAGGGAATAGTCACCACCCGTTCTAAAGCGAGGGTGATAAAAAATCCCATAGCCAAGCAACCCGTGATGTTAATAAAAAAAGTTCCGTAGGGAAAAGCCGTCCCGAAACGATTGGCAAACCACAAGGTGATATAATACCGACTCAAAGCGCCGGCAACGGCACCTAAACTAATTGCGATCGGATTGCGAAGATTCGGGTCTTGCAGCATACAGCTATTAAATATTTGCTACTTGATATAGAGATGAATTTTAGATTCAGCGGACTTATGTAAAGTATTGTAGGATTAAATTGGCGATCGCTCTAGCTGTTCGCAATTAAAATTAAGAGAGAGTATTTATGCAAATTGTGCTGGCTACCTTAGACGATGATTTAGTTAGAGCGTGGGAAAGCACTTGCGGCAGTATGGAAAATGTAAAGATACATCACGGTTCAATATTTGATGTGAAATGCGATGCTATTGTTAGTCCGGGGAATAGTTTTGGTTTCATGGACGACGGCTTAGATTTAGAAATTTCGGAATATTTTGGAGGGCAGGTTCTTGAACGCTTGCAAAAACTAATTCAGGCTCGACATCACGGCGAACTCTTAGTAGGACTGGCAGAAATTGTAGACACCGATCATGCTGAAATTCCCTATTTAATAGCTGCACCAATCATGCGGGTTCCCACAGTTTTAAGAGAAACAGTAAATGTTTATCTAGCAACCCGCGCTATTTTGACTCTCGTAAAATTTGGCTCAGTCCCAGATGGAACTCCAGTTAAACATATCATTGAAACTATCGCTATTCCAGGCATGGGTACGGGAATTGGCAAAGTGCCGCCACATATCTGCGCCACTCAAATGAAAGTTGCGCTCGAACAAATACTCTTATCTCAATACGAATTTCCTCAATCTTTACTGCACGCTCAAAGATGTCACCACTTGTTATATAGAGACGAGAGCGAAGATTTGCAGTTGGAAAATGGAAACTATTAAATTTGCTCCTTTTATAGTGTTCAGAAACCAAGTTTATTAATGTGGGTTTTTTTTAGGTATAGAGACGTATCACTAATTTAAGTGCGCTAAACCGTACCTGCAAGTTGGCGGTATCCTACACACGAGAGCAACTTTCGTAGATATAATGTAATAGGACAGAGGTCATTCCAACTAGGTAAGCGCGGATACACAAGTTGATAAAGCTAGAACAAGAATTGCCTAGTTCTTATTAAATGCCAGAATTCCTTCTGGCGCTACACCTACAAAGTCTGTATAAAAGACCACAATTTCTTCTGGCGCTACACCTACAAAGTCTGCATCCAGGGACTGTGAGATTTTTTGAAAATGTTTACTACCACAGGAGAAGATTGATATGACAGATCCAAAAGTAACCGAGGAACCAATTTTAGAGGCAACTGTCGAAACGACGGATCTCGTCAAAAAAGAGATGCCCGACGCGACTGATGAGGCGATCGCAGAAACTGCGGCGCTGTTTGAAGCAATTAAAAAACGCGCCACCGCCGAAGTGCAAGCAGCAGGCGAACTCACCCGCGAAGCTTATTTAAAAGCTGTCAATAAGGCCTCCGGGGCGATCGAAGAAAATAAGGATCTCGCCCACGAGAGATTCACAGAAGCAGTCAGGCTGATTAAACAAGAAACTGAGAAAAATTGGCTGGTGGTAGATGCGATTAAAACGCGGGCGCAAGCGCAGGTGCAAGATGCCGGCGAAGTCAGTCGCGAAGCTTATTTGAAAGCAGTGCGACAAGCGCGAGAAGCGGTGGAACAAAATAAATTGATCGAACGCGATCGCATCGAACAAGCTGTTGACCACATTCAGACGGAAGCTGAAAAGAATTGGCACCTTATTGTGAAGCAAATTGAGTCGATCGGCACTCGCTTGACGGATGCGGCTAAGTCTGCATGGAACGCGCTGACGGCGTTTTTTGACAAGTCTCACAGCGATCGCGGAGATTCCTAGAAGGGCCAGCAGGGGGTTTGGAACTCCCAGCGGGTTGTTAGGGTAGTTAGCTTTGGAATTAATTCCAAAGCTAATGCCGATCGTGCGTGCATTTGCATTCAGCAGAAGTTTCAGGCATACTGCATAATTAAAAAGCTTTATTTTTAGTCCACAACCCCCAATTATGAGAAGTTACTACTGCGGCGAACTGCGAAGCGAACACATCGGAGAGACTGTCACCCTTTACGGCTGGGTGGATCGCCGCCGCGATCATGGCGGGGTGATTTTTCTCGATGTGCGCGATCGATCGGGTATCGTGCAAATTGTCAGCGATCCTGAACGCACCCCCGATTCCTATCACGGGGCTGAGGCTTTACGCAGCGAATACGTGCTTAAAATTACCGGGCGAGTCACCAGCCGCCCCGCAGATTCCCTCAACCCGAAATTGCCTACGGGTGAAGTAGAAATTTATGCTGACGAAATTGAGTTGTTAAATGCGGTTCGCAAACAGTTACCGTTTCAGGTGGCGACGGCGGAAAATGAAAGTGTGCGGGAAGATTTGCGGCTGAAATATCGCTATTTGGACTTGCGGCGCGATCGTATGAGTCGCAATTTGCAGCTTCGCCACCAAGTAGTCAAAGCTATGCGCCGCCACTTGGAAGATGTGGGAGGTTTTATTGAAGTTGAAACACCGATTTTAACGCGATCGACTCCTGAAGGTGCGAGAGATTATTTAGTGCCCAGCCGCGTTAATTTGGGCGATTGGTACGCATTGCCGCAGTCGCCGCAGTTGTTCAAACAATTGTTAATGGTTTCGGGTTTGGACAGATATTATCAAATTGCCCGCTGTTTCCGCGATGAAGATTTGCGCGCCGACAGACAGCCGGAATTCACACAATTAGACATGGAAATGAGTTTCATGTCTTTAGAAGAAATTCTCGAATTAAACGAAGGTTTAGTCTCCCAGATTTTCCAAAGTGTCAAAGGCGTAGAAGTGCCTCGTCCTTTTCCGCGCTTGACTTACGCGGAAGCAATGGATCGCTATGGTAGCGACAAACCAGACACTCGCTTCGGTATGGAATTAGTCGATGTTTCCGATTTGATGAAAGATTCGGGATTTAAAGTATTTTCCGGGGCGGTTGCTGCGGGCGGAATTGTGAAGATTTTGCCGATTCCGGGCGGAAATGATGCGATTTCTAACGTGCGGATTAAACCGGGTGGCGATTTGTTTAGGGAAGCCAGCGAAGCCGGTGCGAAGGGATTGGCTTACATTCGCGTGCGGGATAACGGCGAAATTGATACGATCGGCGCAATTAAGGATAATTTGACGGAAGCGCAAAAACAGGAATTGCTCGATCGCACGGGCGCGAAACCAGGTCATTTGTTGTTATTCGCAGCGGCTGACGCGACAACTGTCAATAAGACTTTGGATAGATTGCGTTTGTTTGTCGGTAACGAATTGGGATTGATTGACAAAGACAAGATGAATCTGCTGTGGGTGACAGATTTCCCGATGTTTGAATGGAACGCTGACGAGAAGCGTTTGGAAGCATTGCATCACCCGTTTACTGCGCCGCATCCCGACGATATTAACGATTTGAAAACTGCGAGAGCTCAAGCTTACGATTTGGTGTTAAACGGTACAGAAGTCGGTGGCGGTTCTCTGCGGATTTATCAGCGGGAAGTTCAGGAAAAGGTGTTTGAGGCGATCGGCTTATCGACTGAGGAAGCTTACAATAAGTTTGGCTTTTTGTTGGATGCGTTTGAGTATGGAACTCCGCCCCACGGAGGTATTGCTTACGGTTTGGATCGGTTGGTGATGCTGTTGGCTGGTGAGGAATCGATTCGCGATGTGATTGCGTTTCCGAAGACGCAGCAGGCGGGTTGTTTGCTGACTAATGCGCCGGCTGGGGTGGATGAGAAGCAGTTGAAGGAGTTGCAAGTGCGATCGACTTATACGCCCAAGTCATAAGTGAATGGGGACTTAGGCAAAGCCGATGTGTCATGCTGAGAAAAGCGAAGCATCTCAGAATTACGTTGAAATGCCTAAGTCATAATTATGAAACACCTTGACAATTTAACCATCCATCGGTTCCGAGGCCTGCGAGATTTGAACTTGCAGGGCTTGGGTCAAATCAACTTATTAGTTGGTGCGAATAACTCAGGTAAAACTAGCGTTTTAGAGGCGATATCAACCTATTGTCGCCCCTTAGATATCGGAGAATGGCTGAAAACAGCACAGCGTCGAGAAATCAAGGCTTCTCCCACGCTTCCATTAAATGCTTTCCAATGGTTATTTCCTCAAAAAAATGAAGTACCTAAACCCATTCTTTACGTAGGAGAAACCTATATTTCTGGCAATGGTAGCTTCCAAGTTGTAGAATCTAGAGCAATCTACAACCAGATGGAACTGCTATATCAATCAGAAAAAGATTTTGAAGATAGCGCTGAAGATTGGCTAGAATCTTATGACTATACTGAATATAAGAGTTCGCACGGTGCTGAAATAGAACTCAAAGCAATATTTCGCGATCCACCAGGAGGTAATGGAGATGCCTTGGGTCGTGAATTCTCAGAAAAAATTGAATTATGGTCTAATAAAAGGCTGAGTCGAGGTGATTTCCGCCAACATCACTTCTACCCAGAATTGCCTATTGATATGGTAACACCTGTTTCTCACAGGCAGGAAAAATTAGAGTCCTATCTTCTGTCACAGGCAATACTAAGGGGATTAAAAAATGAGGTAATTAAATTACTTCAGATTGTCGATGTAGAAATAATTGACTTGGAGATTTTGTCACTTGGAGAACGTCGCCCTAGTATCTATATCAACCATAAATTATTAGGATTTTCACCTTTAAGTGCTTTTGGTGATGGAGTGCGGCGTTTGCTATTCATTGCTTTATCTATGGCAAAAGTCCGAGGTGGAGTTTTACTAATTGATGAAATAGAAACAGCAATTCATACTGAAGCACTTCGCAATTCCTTTGCTTCGATTGTGCAGTGGTGCAAGCTGATGGATGTGCAGTTATTTGCAACGACGCACAGTTTAGAAGCGATTGATGCGATGTTGGATGCTAGCGATTCGGAGACGGACTTAGTTCTTTATCGTTTAGAGAAACGGGAGTCACAAACCAAAGCAGTTAGAATTGAACGGGAAAGATTGCAAAGATTGCGGGAGGATTTGGGTCAGGAGGTGCGCGTGTGAAATACGCCATTATTGGAGTAGAAGGACCCCACGACCAGGCATTTACAGGGAAGGTTCTCAAGCTTTTGGGTTTTAAAGATTTTCGGGAAGAGTTGAAAGGATTAGAGTCTCAGTTAGACCCCTTCTGGCGCAAGTTTATTCCTGTTTATCCTAAAAAAGGAAATTTGTATAAACGTCTTGATATGCCTTCTATTTTGTTTAATAATACTGTCTCTGTAGCAATTTATGCAGGGGAAGGAAGCAATCTTGTGACTAATTTGGATGACATTTTATTCGCAAATTCTGAGTATCAAACAAATTTGGCAGCATTCGGGATAGTTGCCGATTGCGATAAATCAACTCCCGATCGCATTGTAGAACCATATGCTAACAAGTTCCGAAGTTATTTTCCTAATTTTCCGCAGGGCCCGGGTGTTGTAGATACCAATAGCCCGCGTACAGGAATCTATGTTTTGCCAGATAATGTTTCACAAGGTGTGCTTGATACTTTGCTGTGCAGTTGCGGAGAGATAACTTATCCCGCGTACATGAAGAGAGCTAATTCTTATCTAGATTCTTATCTAGAGGACTTTTCCGCTCTAGATGAATTTTCTAAAAAAGAGAGGAAATCTTTAAAATGGAAAAATTTCGATCGAGAAAAAGCTTTAGTTGCTACTGTTGTCAGTGTTCTCAAACCTGGGAAGACTAATACAACAAGTATTGCTGATAATAATTGGGTGAGCGAACAGACACAGCAGCAGGTTCCGGCTTTGGCAAATTTTATTGAGTTTTTGAGACAACTTTTGGAAGTGAGTTAATGGTCGATCGCACTTCACAAAAAAAGTGCGATCGCCCTCAAAGATTACTCTTTCCAGTAACGGGTTAAAATCCGAATCACCTCACCCGCTATCGGCGATGGTAGAGGCGGGCTCCATTCCCCAACTTCTGCAAAACCTAAAACGTGCAGCAGATTAACGATGCTGTCTACCGCTTTGGGAACGCCACACAACAGCAAACGGATCGGTTGCTTACCTTGAGGTACATCAGGAATTTCTTCCCGGAGCAGTTCGGGAACTGATTTTGGCTGTGATATCATACAGTTTCTCCTAAATATGGGAGTTCAAGCCCCCACCGAACGATCGTGAGTCTGAGCGGTGGGGGTTTGGTTTTTGGGTGTTTAGATTACTTTAGCATAAAGTAGATTGTGGTGTGCTACCTTGACCTAAAAATTTTCTAAAAAATTTGCAGTCAGCTAAAATGACATGGTGAACACGCTACCCCCAAACAATGTGAGTCCTGCAAAATCTCCCAGAGTTGCCTTTTACCCGCCGCCCGAAATTAAGGAGAAGTTAGAAAAACTGGCGAGCATTGAGCGTCGTTCGATTTCCCAAATGGCATTACTTTTGGTAGAAGAAGGACTCGAAAGAGCGCAGAAGGAAGGCAAGTTTAATGAATCCAAAGACGATTAAACTATCAACTACCACTGCGCGCGATCGCTATCACACCGTGTGTCACTATGCAAGAGGCGTACAAAGAAAGTACGATCGATGTATGAAGTAAATTCCCAGTTGCCTAACTTGCCAGCAAAAAACCTAAAACGAGTCACCAGCTACGTTCCTCCAAACGCCTACAACGTCTTGGAAGATTGGGCCAAGAAAGAAGACCGGACAGTCAGCAATCTCGTAAGTCGGATTGTCTCTCAAGCTGTAGATGCTTACTTGGCTAAAAAGACTACAGAAGATGAACCCAGCAGCAATTAACCTTTGAGCTCTACGCTAAGGGGTTATTCTCAACTGCCAACCTGTCGGGCCGTTGATTTTGTGTTGGAGTGGGGTTTTGTTTTTCCTCTAACCAGAAACCCGATCCAAAGGGTCAAATTCAGCAACCTGTTTTTGACCAAGGGATGTAATCGCTAAGACTAAAACACTTAACGTAAGGCCTAAAATCGCATAACTCGGTAGTGAAAAAATAGTTACTTTAAACAAATAAGGCAATTCCCCCCCCTTCCAGTTCCACCGCTTTCCTAGAAACACCAACAGCCCGCCATGAATCACAGCGGTTTGCACCAGGACACAGCCAACTGCCAATAACCAAACCGACATTCTTTGCCTAGAGAACGCACAATTTTTAATCTGAAAACATAAATCATTCAGCAAAAAAACCACCGCCGGTGCTAACATCACAGAACTGGTTGGCTGTGAATAGTTGATAGCAATACTCAAACTAGAAATTAGCACCATTTCAGATAAGTCAACTTTTTTTGACCAAACATTGCGAGATTGTTTTTTGTAAAAATACCAACTCACTAAACCAACTAGCAGCAGAATAATCAAGTCAGAAAATAGCTTCGCCACGAAGGGACTATCGGGGAAAAATCTCGGCCCCATAACCCTTAAATCAAGGCGACTCATAGAAATATAAGCATTATTCGATGGATCGTTGAGCCAGAGTGGAAATCCACGAGTCGCATCCTGTATAAATCCTGTTAAAGAATTGCCCGTTACAGCTAGACCTATAACTGCCAAAAAAGTTACCGTTACTAGAGATATAAAAACTAGCTGAAACCGTCTTTTGATTAAAAAATAAGGAAGAAACAATATAACTAAAGTTGGTTTAAAAAGGGCAATTCCTAATAAAACTCCTGCAATTACATCCTGATTTTTTCTAGCATAAATAAACATCCATAACAACAGAAACGCAATAAAAGTTGCCACATTGCCAACTTGAAGGTCGAAGACAAAACCGTATAGGAATGCAACTGATATACTACAAATAGTCCGAAAAGCTCGTGAGTGCGACACCAACAAGATATTCGCTCCCCATAAAACACAACCTGTAGCAATAAGATGCAGCCAAGTCCAGATGGTGAATGCAGTCTTCATCGTGAAATAGCCCAAAAACCACAGCGGAGGAATGATATTAGGTGGATAAACAAAAGATGGAATAAACCCACACACTTTTGTGATGCTACAGAAACCGCTGTTAAACACCTCGACATTAAAGGGACTCAAATGCTGATGGGCTAATCTACTCGCTACATAAAACCACTTAAAATCCCAGTAAGGCGGATCGGGTCTGGTAGTCAGATTGTAAACCAACCAACCGGTATAGCTGAGAAATCTGGTGAGAACTAATACAATAACTGCTTGCAAAATAAACTTAACGATAGGTTGACTAAAAAACTGAGTCAACCTTTGGATCGAAGGATATTTTAAAAACAAAGAATCTTGCCATGCTGTTTTATCGCTATCTAATCGCCAATTAAAATTGAGAAACAAAGCGAGTGTAATGAGAATTATTACATTCCAGAATCCAAAGCTAATCATAGAAAATAATTTTAATAAATTTACTATTCGATGATATCACAACCAGAAATAGTCAACTAAAAATCAGCATTTTCACCTAAAATATTAACTTTTGTTCCCCGTTTCAACCTAACTCTCTCTTCTCTCTTTTCTCTGCGTTCTCTGCGCCCTCTGCGGTGAGAAAAAAATCTTATTCACAAACGAAATAGGATTGCTATCTAAAAGCCCGATCGCACTTTTGCGCCTTATAACCCTGTTCACCCCCAAACATATGCGTTAACCTAGTTGACTACAACTTGTACCGCACTCCCCAAGTAAATTCATGCTTCCCCGCATCAAAGAATTAGCCGCCACCTTAGCCCCCCGCTTAATCGAAATTCGCCGCCACATCCACTCCCACCCCGAACTCAGCGGCCAAGAATATCAAACCGCAGCCTATGTAGCCGGAGTTCTCGCATCCAGCGGAGTCCGCGCCATCGAAGGAATCGGCAAAACAGGAGTGCTCGGCGAAATCAAAGGCAACAGCAGCGAGTCCCGGTGGCTGGCAATTCGCACCGATATGGACGCTTTGCCGATTCAAGAACGCACAAACTTAGAATTTGCCTCCCGCAACGAGGGAGTCATGCACGCCTGCGGCCACGACATCCACACCACCGTCGGTTTGGGCGCAGCCATGATATTGTCTCAGCTAGGGGAAAAATTGCCCGGTCACGTCCGCTTCTTGTTTCAGCCGGCGGAAGAGATTGCCCAAGGTGCTCAATGGATGATTAAAGATGGGGCGATGGAAGATGTTGACGGCATCCTCGGAGTGCACGTTTTTCCGACCATTCCGGGCGGTTGCATCGGTATCCGCCACGGGGCACTGACGGCGGCGGCAGATGACATAGAATTGATTGTGATGGGCGAATCCGGCCACGGTGCGCGTCCCCACGAGGCGATCGACGCAATTTGGATTGCTTCTCAGATAATTACCACTTTGCAGCAGGCAATTAGCCGCACGCAAAATCCTTTGAGGCCACTGGTTTTGACGATCGGGCAAATTAACGGCGGACGAGCGCCGAACGTAATTGCCGATCGAGTAAAATTGCTGGGAACTGTGCGATCGCTGCATCCCGAAACCCACGAAAAACTGCCCGCTTGGATCGAACAAATTGTTTCTAGCGTCTGCGCGACTTACGGCGCTAAGTACGAACTCACCTACAAGCGCGGAGTACCCGGAGTCCAAAACGACCCAAAACTCACGCAATTAGTCGAAACTGCGGCTTTAGAAGCTTTAGGTCGATCGCGCGTCCAAATTTTACCAGAACCATCCCTCGGCGCGGAAGATTTTTCGATGTACTTAGAACACGCACCGGGAACCATGTTTCGCTTAGGAGTGGGACTGACTGACAAACCGAACTATCCCCTCCATCACCCGCAATTTGAGGTTGACGAATCTGCGATCGTCACCGGCGCTGTCACCTTAGCCTATGCCGCCTACCAATATTGGAAAAACCAAGTAAGTAGGTAAACTCGCTTTCATTGAATTACCCATAATAAGATTGTGGGGTGGGTAATGGCTCAAAATTGCTTGATGTAAAGTTTATTTGCGCCTAGCGACTTAACAGAATTCTGGCAATTAAACCAGCTTATCTTCGGCAATTCCCCTATAGCAGCGGCCAAATGTGCTAACGTACAATCAAAAATCCCCCAATTTCAACTATCGCGAGACAGATAACCGTGTTCGCTCAAGCACCTCCCACTCCCAATTACAAATGGTTTAGCTGCATTTCTAGCACTGTTTTCACCGCATTGTGCCTGTTACCCATCTTCAGCGCTGCGGGATACGCCCAAACTCCCCAAAATAGACCCATCAAAATCGGCGTGGTGCAGCGGTTTGGTACCAAAGCAACCGACAAACTGACGCTAAAAGCATTACCGGGCGACAGCTTAACTTTGCGTTACAAAACTCCTCAAGGCATAGAAACCAAAACTGCTGCTAGCGTCAAGTTAGAAATAGCCCCGAAACCGCTGGAATCGCCCTTAGTAGAAGAACGAGTGGTACTAAGTTCTCACCGCAGTTTCGAGAGTGCGGAAGACAGCGCCAATCAGTGGCGCGCCCAGGGAATTGAAGTAGAAATTGCTCAACCTTTGCGCTGGCAAGTTTGGGCCAAAAGAGATGTTTATAACTCTCCTTTGGTGCGGCGCTGGCTGTTGCAAAGTTTGCAAGCTCAAGGGAACACAACAGCTTTTTTGGATTCCAAAGTTTTTAAACAAGTACCCCAGGCATTTTGGGTTTTAAACGGCTTTCGTTTCAACCGCAATGAGTTGGATGTGACGGCGGGGAAAAATGTGATTGAGGTATTGGAACAAACTACCCAAGAGGCGACAGCTATTGAACCCGAAAAAGCTATTCAACAAACTCGCCGTTATGGCGGCAGTTTGCACCTGCAAAAAAATGCTTACGGCACTTATACTTTGGTGAATAAAGTGCTGACGGAAACTTACTTGCGGGGTGTTGTTCCTCACGAAATTGGGGCTTTTTCGCCTTACGCTGCGATTGTAGCTCAAACTATTTTGGCTAGAACCTACGCCCTGAGAAATTTGCGCCGGTTTGCTGTGGATAATTACGAGTTGTGCGCTGATGTTAACTGTCAAGTTTATCACGGTTTGACGGAGGTTTACCCGCAAAGTGATAAGGCGATCGCCCAAACAAGCGGTTTGGTGCTAACTTACGAAAATCAGCTAGTAGACGCGCTCTATTCCGCCTCTAGCGGCGGCGTGACAGCCTCTTTTAACGATGTGTGGCAGGGCGCGGAACGTCCATATTTGCGATCGATCGTCGATTCCGCTAATAATGTTTGGGATTTGTCCAAGCAGAGTTTGTCTGACGAAAACAACCTCCGCCGCTTTATCAGTTTGGAAAAAGGGTTTAATGAGGAAAAAGAAGACACTTTTCGGTGGCGCGAACCCGCTTCTTTGACTGCGATTGCTGGATTTCTCAAACAGTATCTTCAGAAAAAACAGCACCCGCTGTCTAATCTTAAAACTGTCACTCAGGTGGAAGTGGTGGAAAGGTCGGCCGCAGGTCGAGTTTTGAAAATGAAGGTTCAAACTGACTTGGGCCCCATCGATATCGACAAAGACGAGATTCGCAATGCTTTTTACCCGCCGATTAGCACGCTTTTTTACCTAGAACCAATTTACAATCCCGACAAAACTCTCAACGGTTATGCTTTTGTCGGAGGGGGTTTCGGACACGGGGTAGGAATGAGTCAGACTGGTTCTTACAATTTGGCTAATTTGGGCTGGAACGGCTCTCAAATTCTGGGCTTTTATTTTCCCGGCGCTCAAGTTGTGCCGCTCAGCGATAACATTACATTTTGGCGCGAATAGTTTATAAGCGTCGGAGTCGGCGATTGAAATGGCAACTACACAAACAAAGTCCGCCTTCGCGGACTAAACATTAGCCGTAAAACTTTTAGATTTTAGACTTTGGATTTTAGATTGGTTTCACAATTAATCTAAAATCTGCCATCTAAAATCTAAAATTATTTGGTCAGCTATCTGCTCAAACAGCTATGAATTCATAGCTGGGAGTGACAGACTGCTGGCGGCTTTGTTGCAATGTTAGACACAGAAACCCGGTTTCTTAACATAATTGCCGTATTTCAGCTTAATTCTGGAAACGAGAAACCGGGTTTCTTAGGGTATCACGCAGAGCGTCCTTTCTTAGTAGAGCGATTCTTCTTGGTGAGTTTCGATCGTACAGTCAGACTTGGGATAGGCGACGCAGGTGAGGACAAATCCGGCCTCGATTTGGTCATCGTCCAAGAAAGATTGGTCGGATTGGTCAATTTCGCCTTTGGTGATTTTGCCGGCGCAGGTGGAGCAAGCTCCAGCGCGGCAAGAGTAGGGGAGGTCGAGTCCTGCTTCTTCAGCAGCATCAAGAATGTAAGTATCGTCATCAACGTCAATGGTCTGGTTAATTCCTTCGGCTTCGCTGATGAGGGTAACTTTGTAAGTTGCCATGCACTAAATCCTCTCAAAAATTCAACAAGATTGATAATTTTTCCTAATGCAAACTTCAAGGCTCTATTAGCTTTGAGGTTAGCTCTTAGGTTTGTTCCCTCTATGATAGTAGGGGATAGAAGGGAGGTTGACACACTTAGTTACAAAACATTTGAATGGGATTAGTTATAACTTTTTCTAATTTCATCTTGATTACTTATACCTATGTTGGGTTCAGCCTTGTGATACTGTTGCCACAAGACTTGCGCTAAATAATCCGGTTTCCAGGAAAAATCCTGTTTTGAGCCCTACAGCACAAAAACCGGGTTGTTGGTATGCGGTGTGTCGATCGAGTTTCAGCAAAACTTGCTGCAAGGCAAGTCCCAGCAGACGGTGAAATGTATAGTTAGATCGCATCAACGCTTGGGTGTTGAAGGCTCGATCGAATAAATCGCACCACAACCACAGCATAAAATCTGCGCGGTAGAACCCTAAAGCCCTGCACCGCAAGTCTGTAACTATCTAAAATCTTAAATCTCAAATCCCATGACTAATATTGATACTCGCTTTGGTTTTTCGGTTAATTCTCCAATTCGCGTGGGGATTGTGGGTACTGGTTTTGCCGCTAAGTTGAGGGCGGAGACAATTCAAGCTGATGGGCGATCGAACTTGGTAGCAGTTGCGGGCCACTCCCCGGATAAAACCGCAGCATTTTGTCAAGGGTTCGGGGCAGAAGCTGCGGTTTCCTGGCGCAAGCTGGTAGAAAGAGACGATTTAGATTTGGTTATTGTCTGTACGGTGAATCGGGATCACGGGGCGATCGTCCTGGCAGCCCTAGAAAATGACAAGCACGTTGTGGTGGAATATCCTCTATCTTTAGACGTATCTGAAGCAGAAAGGGCGATCGAACTTGCCGCCCAAAAGCAAAAACTCCTCCACATCGAACACATCGAACTCTTAGGCGGTTTGCACCAAGCAATCAAAGAATCTTTGCCATTAGTCGGTAAAGTTTTTTACGCCCGCTACCTTACTATGACTCCTCAACATCCAGCGCGACAGCGGTGGACTTATCAACATTCCCTCTTTGGGTTTCCGTTAGTTGGTGCAATTTCGCGACTGCACCGATTTACCGATTTGTTCGGGGAAGTGACAAGTGTTAACTGTCAAGCTCAATTTTGGGACACTCAGCCGGATTTCTACAAAGCTTGTTTGTGCAACGCACAGTTGCGCTTTGCCAATGGAGTTGTCGCTGAAGCTGTTTATGGAAAGGGAGACACTTTTTGGCAGTCGGAAAACATTTTTACTATCTACGGTGAAGAAGGAACGCTGGTTTTTACTCCAGAATCCGGTCAATTAATTCAGGGAGAAAATCGCCGCAACATCAAAGTAGGGACGCGGCGCGGTTTGTTTGCCAAAGACACCGATATGGTGTTGGAATATTTTTCAAAGGGTACGCCTTTGTACGTAAATAATGCCAGTAGTTTGTATGCTTTGAAAGTGGGCGATGCTGCGAGGCGATCGAGCGAAATTAAGCAAAATGTAGCACTTAGCAATTCGTAAAAACATCGATCGCTAGTATTATGCCACCATTCACTCTTTAAACTGTGGCATTGTACTACAAGTCATCAATTGTAAGAGGAAACCTGTTTTCAATCTCAAACTCAATGGTGAGTTTCACTTTTGGAGGGTCAGGCAGATTGTCAGCATAGATGACAGCCTCTAGCTCAAGAAACTCCTCTGCATTAGAGCCAATGTAGAATGGTTCATCTGCCCAGACAGACGACTTAGGCTGAACATTCCCAAAGTGAACGGTGAGTGTCCATTGGCTGACGTGATCGACCACTTCCGTCTGAGGATCTCGTTGCAAACTGAGGCGATCATATATGTTAGGTGGAATTACGTCAATTAAACGGTAGGCTGGCTTATAGGGTAGTTTATCCGTAACAGTGATACCACCAGAAGAACTCCCTATTATTTCAACTCGTACTCCCTGAAGTAAGGTGCTGCTCTGGTTGTGAATTACAAATGCAACTGGTCTAAGAAGGCTTGTGAGTCGGATATATTCCTCCTTTTCCCGCCAGTAGTCAGGGCTGATTAATGGCTCTGGTGTTCCAATGCTCAAGCCACTTTTGCCGATATCTCGCCATTGCATTACTTGAGTGTCACGTAGTGGGGTGACTGGCTCCCCATACGCGATCGACGACAGCTTAATTGAGTTACCAAGCTCTTGACGAGTCTCATGGTCAGCAAACTGTAGGCTCATCACTGGTGCTGTAAAGATCGCTACTGAATCTGCAATCTGATTTATAGATTGATATGAATCTTCTGGATTGGCACTGAGAGCTTCACGATTACCACGTTTGTTAACCGAATCTAACCATCGCTGCTTAAAGTCGCGTAGTTTCTCTGGAGTTAAGTTCTGTTGAAGTTCCCTCTTTGTATGTGCTTCACCATGATGGTTAAGACAAAGAACTACTAAATTATCTTCAGCGTGACTGCGGGAATCACTATATTCCTCAATATGGTGAACAATGACACCTTGATTTTTGTCCCCACATATACAGCAAGTCATACCACTTTCATAGAGAACTTTGTTCAGCCTTTCAGAAGGAATTGGCGGGCGTTTTTCCCGTAAAATTCTGTCAATTAATTCCTCTCGAATATTTAGAGAACGTAGTTCGTTTTCATCTATGGTTTTAAGGTGATTGAGTGTATATCCAGCTTGGTCAAGGCGCTTAGCTGTTTGTGTATCAAATCCACGCCCCATAAGAGCCTTAAATGTGTTCTCCCCCATTTTTGAACCTCGATACGGTTTTATTTCTACTAGCTTACAATCAATTTAGTTCCAAATGTAGCGCCGAGGACACAGCAAAAGAGAAAAGTTGACAAATTATTGTAGCATTTGGGGTAAGAGCAGAATTGCTACGTTCAGAAGTAATATGGGTAAGGTGCGCCACTGATCGCCCTAAATTAATCAATATTGGAGACTCAATGAAATCCTACTGGAAAAATATTAACTTAAATTCGGAAACTATCGGCTTAATATACGGTTTTTTGGGCGTAGTTGGATTTAGCTTGACATTACCAGCAACCAGAGCCGCTGTGATAGATTTAGACCCGCTTTTTGTAGGTTTAGGACGCGGATTAGTAGCAGCTATACTAGCAGCATTTACTCTGCGGATAACGCATCAACCCATTCCATCAAAACAGCAACTTGGGAGTTTATTAGTTGTCGGATTGGGAGTTGTTTTGGGATTTCCGGTACTATCGGCTTGGGCAATGCAGCAAGTACCTGCGGCCCACGGTGCTGTGGTGTTGGGATTGTTGCCTTTAGCAACAGCGATAGCAGGGTTTTTGCGAGCTGGCGATCGCCCTGATTTCAGCTTTTGGATTGCTAGCATTGTCGGTAGTACAACCGTTGTTGTTTTTGGAATTATTAGTGGCGCTGGCCAGCTTCATCCCGCAGATTTAGCTTTGTTTGGATCTGTAATTGCTGCTGCTTTTGCCTATGGTGAAGGTGGGCGATTAGCTCCGATTTTAGGTGGATGGCAAGTGATTAGTTGGGCCTTGGTGATTGTAGCTCCTTTCGAGGTTTTGCCAACAATATTTGTGGTCTTAAAACAAGGGTTGATAGCTTCACCGATAGCCTGGCTCGGTTTTGCTTATGTAAGTGTTGTTAGTCAATTTATCGCATTTTTTGCCTGGTATCATGGTATGGCAATTGGTGGAGTTGCCCGGGTAGGCCAAATTCAGTTATTGCAACCATTTTTGACGCTCCTAGCTTCGGCAATTTTGCTTGGTGAAACTCTGGAGCCGATCGCCCTAGTCACGGCCTGTTTAGTTGTTGCTAGCGTAGCTGCGGGTAAAAAAGCATCAATTAAGCGGGCAGAAGATTTGTGAGGCGATCGCTTTCTCAACAGGCTGCTGACTCCGATCGTTGACTTTCACATATCGACTCCATCCAAGGACAGATGTAAAACCGGGACTATTTGTGTTCAATACTAGCAATCAACTGGATTTTTAAGAGAAAATTAATGTTAGATATCGATGAAATGAGTTCAAAAGAAATACACGAGCTGCTACACCAAGTAGGATACGGTCATCTGGGCTGCATACACGAAGGGAAACCCTACGTGATGCCAATGAATTATTATCTCGAAGATTCCGACATCTACCTGTTTACAACCGAAGGTATGAAGACTCATGATATCGACGCAAATCCCGAAATCTGTCTGCAGGTTGAAGAAATACACGATCCGCTTCATTGGCGCAGCGCGATCGTGAATGGTCGCGCTTCGCGTCTCACAGTTCAGGAAGACATCGATCGGGCAATGCACTCGATAAAAGAGCGCAATCCAACGCTCTCACCTGCTATCAATCGAACCTGGATTGATGCTCAGGGACGTTCAGAAACGATCGCAATTTACCGCATCGACGCGACTGAAATGAGCGGACGTACGACTGATGGAGTCAGCAGTCGGTAAGAACCGAGATACCTCAAACATTGAGAATGTTGAGGGAAACCCGATTCTCCTAGGTCGAGGCTTCACAATAATTAATCCATTGCTTTGATTCTTTTTACTATTTTTTCACAACGAATCTTATGACGAACAAAATTGACATCAACAAATCTGTGCCGCAGGAGCGATGGGGTGAATTTTTCGATCAGTTTTCAGATGGTAATCGCGGGCGGCATATTTCCATCGAAATCATCAATTCAGAACTCGGTCCTGCAGAACTGATTAAGAACGCACCATTGATGGCGGTGGTTTACGATCGCCCTGGAAAGGGAGATGATTTGGTGATTGAAGTGGGTAAAGATGTGGTGACTTATGCTCACACGATCGATTCACCAACTGAAATTTTAACGGGACAGGACTCAAACGGCGCGATCGTGGCGGTTCGGATTAGTGACGCTGCTGGGACACAAACATTGATCCAGCTACAAGCTAGTTGAGCTGGTGGAATAATGCTGAGTTTAGTTTATTTCAGTACCCAATGTATCAAGCCCCACACTCAACAACCCACAGAAGTGAATGTGTCTGAGATTTAAAACAAAGTAGCAATCTTCACCGGAGCTAGCAGTGGATTAGGTGAGGCGAGTGCGAGGCGACTCGCTGTTAGTGGAGCCAAACTAATGTTAGCTGCCCGCCGCGAAGATCGGCTCAAAGAACTGGTTGCCGCGATCGCCCAATCAGGGTGCTGTGGCTAGAGTCAAACGGCGAAATCCGTTCGACTAATATCTCACCAAGAGCCGTTGCCACTGAGTTGACTACCGCGATTAGCGATAAAGATACAGCACCGGGAATGAATGCTCTTTATGCGATCGCCGTTGATGCAGATGCCATTGCCCGTGCGATCGCCTGTGCCATTGAGCAGCCCGGTGATTTTGATGTGAATGAAATCATCATCGATCCGACACGTCAAGAACTTTAGACTAATAGGAAAACATCATGAAACAGCGAAAACTCGGCAATCAAGGATTAGTAGTCTCGGAACTAGGACTGGGCTGTATGGGTATGTCCGAGTTCTACGGCATAGCCGATGAATCAGAAGCGATCGCCACCATTCATCGCGCCTTAGAACTAGGCGTGACGTTGCTCGACACCGCTGATATGTATGGTGTCGGTCACAATGAGGAATTAGTCGGCAAAGCAATTAAAGGGCATCGCGATCGAGTCATCATCGCCACGAAGTTTGGCAATGTACGCGGTAGCGACGGCAGCTTTAAGGGCGTGAATGGCAAACCCGAATATGTCCGCTCTTGCTGTGATGCCAGTCTCAAGCGTCTGGGCGTAGATGCGATCGATCTTTACTACCAGCACCGAGTCGATCCAAACACTCCCATCGAAGAAACGGTAGGGGCAATGGCGCAGCTCGTCCAAGCCGGAAAAGTCCGCTACCTTGGGCTTTCCGAAGCCGCCAGCGACACCATCCGCCGCGCCCAAGCAGTGCATCCTATTTCCGCACTGCAGACTGAATATTCGCTGTGGAGTCGGGAGCCAGAATCCGAGATTTTGCCCACCTGCCGAGAGCTAGGGATTGGGTTTGTGCCTTATAGTCCTCTGGGGCGCGGGTTTCTCACAGGCAAAATCAAGAGCCTCGACACGTTATGTGAGGGAGACTATCGGGCCCAGGGATCTCCTCGCTTTCAAGTCGATAATCTCCAGCAAAATCTGGAGCTAGTCGAGCAGATTGAGCAGATGGCCGCGGCTAAGGGCATCAAAGCTGGACAGTTGGCCCTGGCTTGGGTTTTAGCGCAGGGCGAAGACATTGTGCCGATTCCAGGCACCAAACGCCGCACCTATTTAGAAGAAAACATTGCGGCGGCTGCTGTAACGCTGACTCAAGCAGAACTAGACCAGATCGCCAAAGCGCTGCCATTAGGAATTGCGGCGGGCGATCGCTACCCCGATATGAGCACCGTCAATCGTTAGGATTTGGTCAACTCGCCAAGTGGATGGGGAAGGCAGGTACGGGGGCACGACAAGAGTCAAAATCCTGGTTTTCCTGACAATGAAACAGCCCTCTTTGTAGGGGCGGTGCCCCCCGTACCCGCCCTCTAGGTTAGGCGGCTCTCCGGGTTAAAAACACGCCCTGGCCGCAGCAATCTCAATCTTTTTCGCTGCCTTTTTTATTAAGAAAACCAGAGGAATAGAACTTAAATAAATCTAATCTTTGGCCTCCATGCCTTTAGCAAATGTTAAAAACAACAGATAAAACTCAAGTCGAGCGATTTGTGAAAGCCTAATCAATAACGAGAAAATTATGACAAATACAATCAGCCGCGAAATTCAGCTAGTCTCCCGCCCCAAGGGGATGCCCACCGCCGATAATTTTACGATCGCACAAACAGAACTAAAGCCACTTCAAGAGGGGCAGGTGCTCGTTCGCAATCTCTACATTTCGGTAGATCCATATATGCGCGGTCGCATGAATGAGGGGAAATCCTATGTTCCCCCGTTCAAGTTAGGTAAAGCGCTAGAAGGCGGTGCTGTCGGCGAAGTCATCGAGTCGCGCGCCCAGGAATTAAAGCCGGGTGATGTTGTCACTTCCCAGTATGGCTGGCGAGAATACTTTATAGCTGCACCAAAAGATTTGCATCAGGTCAACCGCGAGATTCAACCGCTCTCAGTTTACCTCGGTGCCCTCGGCATGACGGGCATGACCGCTTGGGTTGGGTTGAATTTGGTAGAGGTCAAAGCCGGCGATGTTATTTTTGTTTCGGGAGCAGCAGGTGCGGTGGGAAATGTCGCCGGACAACTAGCGAAATTGCGCGGATGTCATGTCATCGGGTCAGCAGGTTCAGGGTCGAAGGTCAAGTTTCTGCTGGAAGAATGCGGATTCGATCGCGCCTTCGATTACAAGGTCGGCCCCGTCCTCGAACAACTCAATCGGGCAGCACCGGACGGAATTGATGTTTATTTCGATAACGTAGGAGGCGAAACCCTAGAAGCGGCGCTCTCGGCGTTGCGCGTGTACGGCCGAATTATCGCTTGTGGGGGCATCTCCGGTTACAACGAGGAAAAGCCCCAGCCCGGCCCTTCCAATCTATTTAATATGGTTACCAAACGGTTGACGATGAAAGGGCTAATCGTTAGGGATTGGCTCGATCGCCAGAGTGATTTTGAACAGGAAGTGGGCGGCTATTTCCAAGCTGGCAAACTGAAGAACAAGGAAACAGTGGTGACAGGAATCGAGGGAGCGGTGGGTGCATTCATAGGTCTTTTTGAAGGCACAAATGTGGGTAAAATGGTGGTAAAATTGGATTAGGTTGCGACTAATTGAGTCGGCACTTGCTTGATGATTTGAGCAAGTTGAAACCCTAGATCGCTTATACATTATTTGGTTTAAGAAAGTATGGATCTCCAACTATCCGATAAAGTTGCACTCGTCAGCGGTTCAACCGCCGGAATTGGACTAGCGATCGCCACGACACTTGCCCAGGAAGGAGCAACTGTCATTGTCAATGGCAGAACGCAAGAGCGCGTAAACGATGCTCTCGATATCCTTCAGCAAAGTGTCCCGAATGCCAAACTTCAGGGAATTGCTGCCGATTTGGGAACGCAAGCAGGAGTTGAATTATTGCTTCAACAAGTGCCAGAAGTCAACATTTTGGTCAACAACTTGGGAATTTATGGCTCTCAAGCATTTGAAGATATCTCCGATGAGGAATGGATGAACATTCTGGAAGTAAACGTTATGAGCGGTGTTCGGCTCTCGCGCCATTACTTACCGCTGATGCTAAAAAAAGATTGGGGACGAATTATTTTCATCTCTAGTGAATCTGCCTTGAATATTCCCGTCGAAATGATTCACTATGGCGTTACCAAGACAGCACAAGTGGCGTTGAGTCGCGGTTTAGCTGAAACAACCGCAGGCAGCCGTGTCACGGTTAATACACTATTGGCAGGGCCAACCCGTTCCGAAGGAGTGGAAACTTTTATCGAAGGACTTGCTAAGGATCAAAATATTTCACCCGAACAAGTTGAAAAAGAATTTTTTACCAAGACTCGTCCATCTTCACTGATTCAGCGATTTGCTACAACGTCTGAAGTTGCTGCATTAGTTGCATTTGTTGCTAGTCCTGTAGCTTCTGCAATTAATGGGGCCGCCTTGCGAGTCGAGGGTGGATTGGTGCGATCGATTGTTTAATAACACGACTTACGCAAGTGGTACATATAAATAAGCTGTTCTGCATTTAAACGATGCTATCCCAGCGACCTCTCCGGCTGGCAATGCAAAGGTTTCACGATTTCGCAATAGCTAATTTAGATACAGAACAGCTTAGTAGGGTGCCCCGGAACATAAAACCCTCGATATTCGTTGTAGAATTTCGTCTGACGCACCCTACAAGTCAAATCCGGCTAAGTCGAGGAGTTTCTTCGGGGGAGTTGAGGTCATAGCCAGTGAGCTAATCTGTATAACATCCTGATTAGGGGTATTGTACAGAAGATTTCCGTCTAATATTCCTGTGGCAAAAATTATTCGGAACAATTCTTAAAAAAATCCTTATTTGGGATGTTATATAGAAACTTTCTGTATAATTCTTCATAGTTAGACATCCTTCTAATTTTAAATATCGATGTGAAACGTCAGATTTAACAAGTATTGAAAAACTTAAGCTAAAAAATTACTCGAAATGGAAAGCGATTATGTGCTTGATTTTTCAATACTCATATTGCTGTTCATGATTCACTTATCTCTGTCCAATTATAGATTTGATTTTAATCAAAACTGTTCCAATCGATAGAGGATATTTAAAATATTTAATCCTAATATAAAAAATATCCAAAAATTAATAAGAATGAGCCAAGCGATGTGAGAAAAACAGCTAGATAAATTCTAAGCTCATGTGGTGGCTAATCAATCTTTTTTCTTTGGAAGGGTCTAATTATGCCTCGGATTCGTTATCAAGAAATAGTTGTGTAAGCCCTTGAACTCAATTCATACCTTTTATTACATCTACAGGAGAAACTCATGGAAAATACAGAAAGTACATTGTTCGATCGCACATTCCGGGACAGCGAAGGCCAAATTGTTATAGCTCAGCCGCCAAATCTACCGCTGATTGTCGGGATTGTAGCTAGTTTATTAAAGCTCATTGTTACAACAGGGCAAATTAATTTAGCGTTGGATATAGTAGCTTTTGGCTCTTTGTTTACTTGGGCTTGGGAAGAATTATTTCAAGGCGTCAATTACTTTCGTAGAGCCTTAGGTCTGATTGCGCTTGTTGGTCTAATTGCGTGGAAACTTCAATAAGTAGGTAAACATCAATAAATCCTATCGACCGTGACCTTACCTCAAAAATCTACGCAAACTCTTCTTTTGTTATTGGCACGATCGCTCAAGTTTCAGAGGTACAGACTACCTCGGGCTGAGGCGATGAGCTTGACTCCCTAGCATTCTCTGCTTTTTCTTGAATACCGCAATTGTAGCGATGAGTATTAATATCATTGCGGGTTTAATTCAGTAATTAGCGCAGATTTCACCTTTAGAAAGTACCCCCCAGAAGCCGAGTTTCTTGCTGAAACCCGGCTTCTGTGTCCTTCGCATTACCTCAAAATAGCTGTATAATGAGCTCTCAACAGGGACTCATCCAGAAAATCAGAATCGATGTCCAACCAAGCGTCTGACCGTCTTAAACAAAATTCTGAAACAATTATGCGGATCTGGGAGAAACGGGCGCGGGATGAAATCGGTGCATCAACGCATCAAACTTCTCTTGTCTGGCAAGATTCCCTACCTCTGTAGTTAAACCAACTGGTAGATAAACTTTCAAACAGAATTGTCAGGACACCTGCCCGAATCACAGCCGACGAGGTAGAAAGCACCCGGATTGGCAAGCTGCACGGGCATGAACGGGCGGGGTATGCTGACTACTCTATCAGTCAACTCATTTTCGAGTATCACCTCCTCCGTCAAGTAATATTTCAAGTTTTAGAAGAAGAAGCACCTTTGGAAGTGCGCGATCGAGACATTATTATCGGCTCCATTGAGCAAGCCGTTAATGACGCGGCCACTCAATTCTCCGAAACGCTGCGAGATATTCAAGAACTATTTATGGTGACGCTAACTCACGACCTCAGAAATCCCATCAATATCGTAAAAATGGGAACTCAACTAATTCTGCGGCGGCTGGAACGAGGAGATACCCACACGGATGTGGCCGCGAGGATGCTCAATGCGATTAATCGGCTGGATTCGATGATTCAAAATCTGCTTGATGCGAGTCGGCTGCGGGCAGGGCAGAGCTTAAAGATGGAATTTGTAGAATGCAATTTTGAGATGCTAGTCCAAGAGGTAGTAGAAGATTTGAGCTTCGCCTATGGAGAGCGGTTTATTGTCGTCTCTGATTCTGATATCAGGGCTTTTTGCAGCCGTAAAGAAATACGGCGGGTGATTGAAAATTTAGCAATTAACGCTGTGAAATATGGTGCGCCTGGTACGCCGATTACACTCACACTCCAGCAAACCCAAACGCAGATCGGCCTTACTATTCATAATGAAGGCGATCCGATCGCCCTAGACGCTCAATCCATCCTCTTTCAACAATTTCGTCGAACCATTTCTGCCCAGGAGCAAACCGGCTGGGGATTAGGATTATTTTTAGCAAAAAATATTACTGAGGCGCATCAAGGAACACTGGCGGTTGAAAGTGCAGAGGGCAAGGGGACAAGCTTTATTATCAACTTACCTAAGGTTCTTCTTTAGTTAGAGGCATTAAGACTAAGAATAAAAATAGGATATAAAATAATTAATTCACAGTCAACATTTCGGAGCTAACCCACAGAGCAGGTGCTTCAGCAGACGCACTCTACAACCGCAGAATTAAGCCGTCATGATGCGAAACAAAGCCTGAGCGAGTACGGCGCAAACAGCCTCAAACAAAAACACAAATCGACCGCATTGATACTGTTGCTTAATCAGTTCAAGACTCCGATTATCTTGATTCTGATTGTGGTGGCGATGCTATAGATTTTTCTTCAAGATGCGGCAGATGCCATATTTTGGGACACTCAGCCCGATTTCTACAAAGCTTGTTTGTGCAACGCACAGTTGCGTTTGGCCAATGGCTTTGTCGCTGAAGCTGTTTATGGAAAAAGAAAGATTTTTGGGCAGTCGGAAAACATTTTTACCATCTACGGAGCAGAATAAACGCTGTTTTTTACTCCAGAATCCGGTCAATTAATGCAGGGAAAAAATTGGCACACTATCAAAGTAGGAACGCGGCGCGGCTTGTTTGCTCAAGACACGGATATGGTGTTGAAATATTTGTCAACCTGTACGCATTTGTACGTGGATAACGCCAGTAGTTTGTACGCTTTGAAGGTGGCAGATGCTGCGAGGCGATCGAGCGAAACCGGACAAAATGTAGCTGTTAGTAATTTCGTTTAAAATGGAATTCCCTCATCAATATAGGGAAATTTGGCATTTGTTAGCGGATATAAGTAGTTGAACACATCCTGATGACTGTTTTCAGAAGCTTTCCTTAAAGCAGTATTTTTATACTCATCAACCGCATTTACATTTGCACCAGCTTCAACCAGAAGTTGCACAACATCAAGATCCCCGGATAGCGCTGCTATCATTAAAGGAGTGAAACCAATTTCATCTGTTGAATTCACATCAGCACCTGCGTTAATTAATATATTAGTAACATTTATATGACCTTGACTTACAGCACGATCTAATGGACTTTGTATACCTCCAGCATTAAAATCAGCTCCAGCCCGCAGTAACAGTTGTACCGCTTCTATGTTACCTAGTTCAGCAGCCATTCCTAATGGCGTTGCAGGTTGATGGTCGAATTGCTGTAAATTTGCTCCTGCTTCGATAAGAATTTTGATAATTTCAAAGTGACCCAAAAACACTGCTTCGGTTAGTGGGGTTGAACCTTCTTTACAGTTCAATTGGTTGACATCAATCCCATTTTCAATAAGTTCTTGTATCCGCGAAAAATCACAAGCAGCAATTGCTTCATGGAGTCTCATATCTCCCTGATTTGATTCGTAATTAAATTGAAACTTGATTGTAATTCACACATTGAGGTTTGTTAAGACGCTATGCTAATATATCGAGGCTGATTCTTGACGCGATCGATCCAAGTTTGAATTGCCGGGAATCTGGTTAAATCAAATCCGCCTTCGTCAGCAACGTGAGTATAAGCAAATAAACCGATATCAGCAATAGTATAGCGATCGCCCGCAAAAAACTCATTTTCTGCTAAATGCTGTTCCATCACCCCCAAAGCAGCATAACCCGGTGCTTGTTTTTGTTGAAGTGCTTCCTGATATTCTTCTGCTTTCCCTGTCATATACCAAAAACGAGAAGTAGCAATAAAAGGTTCGTGACTGTACTGTTCAAAAAATAACCACTGCATGACTTGAGCGCGTTCAAATTTATCCGTGGGAAAAAACTCAGTTTCTTCGCTCAAGTAAAACATAATCGCATTCGATTCAAATAGAAATTTACCCGGTTCGATTTCTAACACCGGAATGCGGCCATTGGGATTTTTGACCAAAAATTCAGGTGTGCGGCTTTTTCCTTCGAGAATATTAATTTCTGTGCGATCGAAGGGAATATTAAGCTGAGTTAAGAGCAAGCGAACTTTATAGCAATTGCCCGAGGGCGAATACTCGTAAAGTTTAAACATCAGTCTTGAGAAGATTTTACGATCTTAAATTATCTCATAAATTCGATAATTGAGGCACGATGAGTTAACAGTTGTTTGCTAAAATTATTTTGGCGATCGGTGTCGATCACTAAAACCAGCCACTTCTGCCAAAGTATAAAGCGGCCGGCCCTTCACCTCCTCGTAAATACGCCCTATATACTGGCCCAAAATCCCAATACTAACCAACTGCACCGCACCCAAAAAGAAAACCGCCATCATCACAATTGTCAAACCTGTTAAGGCAGAACTTGGATAAAAAATCCGCCAATACAAAATCAAAAAAGCCATTAACACAGATACAAATGCCGCAAATAACCCCATATAAATCGAAAGTCGGAGGGGAACTTTGGAAAAAGATACTAAACCATTCATCGCCAAACTCAAAGATTTTCTGAATGTATACTTGACCTCCCCAGCAAAACGCGGATCGCGTTCAAACTTAACCGCCGTTTGTTTAAAACCAATCCAAGCGCGCAGTCCCCGAATGTAGCGGTTGCGTTCAGGCATCGCATTTAGCACGTCCACCACGCACCTATCCATCAAACAAAAATCTCCGGTATCTATGGGAATATCAACATCCGCAAGATGCCGCAAAATGCGATAATACATATAAGCTGGCAACCGCTTAAACCAACCTTCTTGACGGCGTTGAGTGCGCTGAGCGTAAACAACTTGATAGCCCTGCCGCCACTGTTGTACCATATCTATAATTAGCTCTGGCGGGTCTTGCAAATCGCCGTCCATGATGACGACAACTTGACCTCTAGAAAAGTTTAAACCAGCAGTTACAGCTATTTGATGACCGAAATTGCGGGCAAAACTGAGGTAACAAATTCGCGAGTCTTTTTCGTGCAATTCTCGCAAAAGTTCGAGAGAGCGATCGCGGCTGCCATCATTGATTAAAATTAATTCTACTGCGCCGTCCATTCGATCCATCACGGCACTAATTCGCCGATAAAGTTCAGCGAGATTTTCTTCTTCGTTATAGATAGGTATTACCAAGGAATACTTAGGTGTATCGTTCATTGCAGTTTCTGTTTAAAAATCGGCTTTTCAACCGTTCAATCAAAAGTTTCTTTTTCGCCAAACACCCTGGCTGCTTCACGAGAGAGGTTCGGCACGTAATTTCGCTCTTTTAGGCAGACAACAGCAGCCCACAACATAGCCGCATACCAAAACTTATCTATTTTCTTAAATACGAAAAATAAAAGATACCATAAAAGTGACACACGCCAAGCAAAAACATCTGTTATTATAGATGTTTAGTCAGACTATAAAAATTACAATCATAACCCCTAGATTCAAAATGGCATGACAAATTCCAATTATCTTTGGCAAGCAAATCAAGACTTAAGCGAAGCTTGTCTGCAACATCCCTTTGTCAGAGGCATTGCTGACGGCAGCCTCCCCCAAAATAGTTTTGCATATTACGTTGCACAAGACGCATTTTTTCTGGGAGCCTTCGCTCGCGCTTACAGTATCGCTGCGGCAAAAGCACCCGACTGGGAGGGGTTTGAAATCCTCCACAATCTCGGTAGCGGCGTTTTAGAAGAACTTCGTTTGCATCAAGGATATGCAGCCAAATGGGGGGTAAACTTGCAAGAGGCAAAACCGGGAATCGCTACCCGCCGCTACACAGATTTTTTATTAGCGACAGCCTGGGGGAGTAGTGTAGGTTTGACAGTAGCCGCCATGACTCCTTGCTTGCGGTTGTATGCTTTTTTGGGACAGCAGCTAGCTAAACCTAATATACCGGAACACGCCTTTAGCGACTGGATTTCCACCTATAGCAGCTCGGATTTTGAGATTTTAGCAAAACGGCTGGAAAGTTTGGTCGATCGCTACGCAGAGGCTGGGCCAGAGGTAGAAGCAACCTATCGCTACGCTATGCTATGCGAAAGAGACTTTTTTCAGGCAGCTTGGGAAATAGAGTAAATTAAGTTTATGCAAAAGATATGGAGAAGTGTCTTAAGCGACCTACACCCTCGCAGCAAATTTCACAGTCATGTACAGCAGAAATGTAGCAAATAATTTCATAACACCATATCCCCAACAAGGCGGATTAATCAACACCAAACCGAGTGCTATTGAAAGCTCGACAATACCGTAAGCTTAGGGGTGAAATGATTGCCTATCAACGGAATTTATGAGTAGCGTTAAAGATCCAAAACCGAAATATCCGACTGTAATGCTCAGCCTATTTCACAAATACAACAAATAGCAACTGCCCTAAATTATGGCAACTTTACTAATAGCTTAAATCTGCCACTAATATACTAAAAAGCTCCCAAATATTAATTATTAGCCCTGCTACTTCACTTGCATTCCCAGAGTTGTGAAGCCGCGCATTAGCAAAAGTAACAGCGGCTAAAAAGCCATAGAATGCTGCTGCCCATCATCTGCATAGCTGTTACCTAAATTAGTGCTTTCTAGGTGCCATTTATCGTCCCCTAAAAAAGCACCTAGCAGCAACAAAAATTAACCCGTCCCGGCTTTTGGAGCGCTCCAGGCGCGGAATTACTTCTAGCCTTAAATCCTTATTTGTCAGGGCTAAAAGAGCGCAAGACTGTAGATTTAAAATTAAAGTATAGTCCGCTGCCAAGCGATCGCCAAATATATACCTAAGTACAGCCGTACTGCTAATTTTAACGTCCGAGTTTATTGGGAATCCCTTCGCAGCCGCCGGGAATAGTCTCTCTCGACTTCGAGCCGCACCAAGCGCAGCAGTAATAGCGCTGCTCCTCCGACAGCCGCTTGACACCGGTGAAATCAACACGTTCCACCACAGCGCCGGTATGTTCGCCCGTTTGATAGTTGGGAAATTCGGTACGGCTGCGAGGGGATGCAGTTTGTGCCGAGCCGTAGAATAATGCGGCCGCTCTCATGTCGGCGCGAGCGAGATTGGCGTCGTACAAGACAGCGCGCGAGAGGTTGGCTTTCACTAAATCGCACTTGCTGAGATTGGCGCGGACGAGGTTGGCTTCACTCAAATCCGTCCACCGCAAATCGGTGCCAGCCAGGTCAGCACCCGCTAACATGACATTGAGATCGATAACGCGGATACCGTGATCTCTGTCTTCAGCGTAGCCGCCGTCGCCGTCAAGGATGGGGCGGCCTAAAAGCCGATCGCGCTTCAGAGGAGTAACCAATCTCGACTGCGACAAAAACCGCAGAATTTTAGCTTTACCTTCAGCATCTACACTGCTCATAATCGCAGCGGTGCGGCCTTCTGCGATCGCCCTTTCCTGCGGCCAGTCTTCCAAAAACCCTTGTTCGTCAAGGGCTAAGTCGGAAACCCCTTGAAAATAAGCATCGATCGTTTGCTGCTGCGTAATTCGATTTTGCTGAATCGTCAAATCTTTCGAGATCACGTACTGCCGCCAAGCCACGTAAACGCCCAAAATAGCGATCAAAATTTGGCCCAAAGCGCCGATCAACTCGCCGAGAGCGCCGATGGCGTCCCAGTTGATTTGGATGTTGCGGCTTCCCGGTTCAGTATTACTACCGCTGAGCATCAGCAAGCCAACAATCCCAGCTAAAAGCCCGAAGCAGGCGACGATCAGAGTGCGCCAAGTCGGCGGAATTACCTGCGCCCAGATTTTGCCCCAACTCGGCCACATCAGCCGCAGCGATAGGCCGATCGCACCTACGGCGCCAATTAAGCCCAGCCAAATGTTGTCATTTGCGAGCCCAAAAATCATCGCTGCGATCAACCCCAGCGTCACCACCGACCCCGACTTCTCAGCAGTCGTTTGTTCCGGCTGCGGCGGCAAAAAAACCTTGCGAGTTGGAGGCGGCGGCACCGGTTTTTCCGGTTCAGCAGTAACGACGATTGTCCCTGATTCTGGTGGCACAGTAGAGCTCGCACCGTTCTGACTTTCTACAGTCACGTTAGACTCAGGGCGATTGGGTTGAGAAGAGTTGTTTTCTGGTGTCATGCGTTGAGGCAAATTCTAATTTTAGCCGGTCATTAAAACGATTTTAACTAACTTTCGCAGGATTATAGATAGCATTACAATAGAAACATCCACTAATTACACTCAAACAGGTAACATATTATGACCCTGGTACTCCCCAATCTACAAGAAAAACAAATGGGTCAAGTAATCACGACAATCACCGTCACCAATCGCATCGATCTAGTTATGGCTGAACGGGGATTCATTGGTGCTGAGGAAGTTCGCTGTGTTACCCTCGATAACGTTGTTGTCGATACCGGAGCGACACTACTTTCCTTGCCAGCTCCTATTATTAGCCAACTAGGTTTAAAACAAGTAGGAGAAAGAGATGTAGAAACATCGGCTGGCATCAAAAAAGGTAGAATTTTTGCAGACGCTCAAATTATTGTAGAGGGGAGAGAGGGCAGATTTGATTGTTTAGAATTGCCCGAAGGCGTTTCTGCTGTTTTGTTGGGCGTGATTCCCATGGAAGAACTAGGCTTAGAACCAGATTTAAAAAATCGACAGTTGCGAGTATTGCCGATGAACAATAAGCAAACATATCTGATGGGTTAGTCGATGGCATTTACCGTAGCACAAACCTCTCGCGTGTGATTACTATCATGTCCCCTCAATTACCCGCCCTCAAAAAACTTTGTACTGAGGACTAAACTACTCATAAAATTTACATGACTTTAGTCCTAAATACCAACTAATTTATTATTTATACAGGATAATATTACTTACAGTTAAAAATATCATACCAAAAAACTTTATTTTTGGGTATGATGTAAGAAGTTTTTTGCCCTACATCTAGCGAGCAGAATAAGCCTTGAGCAAATACACGCCAACCGTTCCAAATATCAAAACAAGGAACCCCAAAATCAACTCCACACTAAACCTTTGACCATTGCCCAAAGCGACAAGAATTTGCTGTCGCACCACAAACGCCAACAGCCAGCAAATCTCCGCCTTCAGCCAAGCCAAAAGGCCTCTGCCCAACAGATATTGCCGATGAGCGTTCTCAGAAGTAATCGGTACCGGATAATTAAAAGTATGGGGATAGCGCGAAACCGCAGTTAAAACGGCAAAAATAATGACAGCAACCGCGGGCATGAGCCAAATCGTCACCTTGTCGCCCCAAGCATCAGCCAGCCCCCCCAAGCCGAAATGTATCGGAATTCGATCGGGCAAAACGGCCCAAAACTTGACGATGAGCAAAACAGCCAGCAAAAGCGCGATCGCACCTAAAAGCTCTACCACCACTAAAACAGGCGAAAGCCCCAGAGAAATAACCGGCCGTTGGTTTGGTGCGTTTCCAGTCATGGCTACTTAAAATTAGATTAATATTGAAAATAATAGTATTGGTTCCAATTTCATTCCCCAACAGCTTTAGTTGGGGGTTTCCAAACATCCCGCGAGGTTCTATGACGGCTCAGGTCTTGATTGAAAAGAAAAAGTTAGAAAAACCGCCCCTAACAATACACACATTAGGCGATCGCGTCCTGCGGCAGCCAGCCAAGCGCGTCAAAAGCGTCGATGCAGAAATTCGGCAGCTAGTCCGAGAAATGCTGCAAACCATGTACAGTGCCGACGGTATCGGTTTGGCAGCCCCCCAAGTCGGAGTCCACAAACAAGTAATTGTCCTCGACTGTGACCCGGAAAACCCCGCCACACCCCCAATTGTTTTGATCAACCCCACCATCAAAAGTAGCAGCGGCGATATCTGCATCTTGCAAGAAGGGTGTTTGAGCATTCCGGGAGTTTATTTAGAAGTCAAACGCCCAGAAGTCATTGAAGTCTCCTACCGCGACGAATACGGCCGCCCACAAACCCTGATAGCAACAGAGTTACTGTCGAGGGCAATTCAGCACGAAATGGATCACCTCAACGGAGTGCTGTTTGTAGACAGAGTAGAAAACAAGCTGGCACTGAATGAAGCATTAGTCAAGCATAAATTTTCCCCAAAGGCAGTAAAATCAGTATGATGGCAGGAACTCCGAAAAGTGGTTTACTCTTAGCTCTTTCGTGCATCACTGCGATCGCGGCAGTCGGCTCGATCTTTGAGCTGTCATCAGGAGAAGCTCAACTTGGCAATTTAGTCACGGGCATCATCCTCGCCCTGAGCGTACCGCTAACTGGCATATTTTTCTATGCAGCCGTTCAGGATGCCAGGGCAAATCTATAAGCAGAGTGATTAGTCATTAGTCATTAGTCAGCAGTTATTAGTAATTAGTAATTAGTAATTAGTCAGCAGCTAACAACCAATAACTGTGGAATAAAGACTGCTCAAAAATAACATCAGCTAACAGCTCGCGAGCTCATGACCAATGACTAATGACTAATGACTAATGACTTATAACTCATGACTAATGAAATCGGATTTCTGCGACAAGTGCCAGCCAAAGATGCTGCGGGAACCCCAGCGTCCAAGTACCAACTTTCTGAAGAAGGGGAATTGCTCATCGGACGCGATCGCAATTGTCAAATAGCTTTAGAGTCGATCGGTCACGGCATGGTTTCCCGTCGCCATGCCACGATCCGTCCCCTAACTCAGGGTACTTTGACGAGATGGGAAATTTGCGACCTCAACAGCGCTAACGGAACTTATATCAACGGAAAAAAGCTCTCTGGCTGCCAAACTTTAGAAACAGGCGATCGCATCAGTCTCGGCCTTGACGGCCCTGAATTTATATTTGAATCTCCCGTAACCCCTTACCAAAATCAACCCGGATTCCCTGCACCCCAAACGGGCAATTTTGCTGGTAGCGAAAAAGATGCTCTCACTTTAACTCAATTATTCCCCATCGCCTCCACTGGCAAACAATTAAGCCAAAAAGCTTACTTATATCCAGGTATTGCCACAGTTATTGTTGTCGTGTCGATGTTTGTCGCCGTTGGCAATTCTGCAGCGTTCAACTTGCTGCTTTCAGCTTACCTCGCCGGTGCGGCTTACTACTTTATGTATCAACTGTGCGGCAAACACAAACCGTGGTGGGTATTGCTTGGTTCGGCTTTAGCTACTGTCCTGATTGTGATCAGCCCCCTATTGATTGGATTTATATTAGTATTTAGAGAAATTTTGCCCGGTCGCCTGCCAGCCGAAGGCGAAGCAATCAGTTTTTTGCCTTTTTTGACCAGAATGTTTTTCGGGGCGGGTTTGATGGAAGAATTGCTGAAAGCCCTGCCCGTTTTGGGAGCGATGTTGCTGGGAAATTGGCTGCGAAATCCGTGGCGCGATCGCATTGGTGTTTGGGAACCTTTAGACGGAATTCTGTTAGGAAGTGCTTCGGCAGTCGGCTTTACACTGTTAGAAACTCTGGGGCAGTACGTTCCCAATGTCATCCAAAATGTCACCCTGCAAGCAGGGCCGGAAGCCGGACAATTAGTAGGATTGCAGTTGCTAATTCCCCGCATTTTGGGTTCCGCCGCCGGACACATGGCTTACAGCGGCTATTTGGGATATTTTATCGGTTTGAGCGCCCTCAAACCTAGGAAGCGCTGGCAAATTTTGGGCGTAGGCTATTTCAGTGCTTCCGCACTTCACGCTTTGTGGAATGCGTCGGGAGCCGTCAGCGTACTTTTGCTGGCGTTGGTAGGAGTTTTGTCCTATGCGTTTTTGGTAGCTGCGATTTTGAAAGCTAGAGCTCTGTCTCCCAATCGAGAGCAAAATTTTGCAACTCGAATATTCTTTGAAAAGTGACTTCTGAGTGCTTAATTGTGGAGGTGCGATCGCACGTCAAGCTGCCATTTTTTTCTTTTGTTTTAACCAGCTTAAACCTGCCAATGCTAAAGCTGTGTCCCCAACGGCGATCGGTTCGGGAATTTGTTCGGCTGCAGTATCCACTAGGGTATAATAAACCTCGTCATAGTTGAAGATACGTCTATCGATATCTTGATATGGATAATAAATGACCTCCCTATACCCAGTTACTACAGATACCGACGTAGTAGGACCCGTCGGGTAGGGAAAGATAGACCAAAATACCCTGTAGTCTAGCTTGTTGATTTCGTCGAATTCTACGATCGCCTGGTCATAGCCGGATGTGCTCAGTCCGCGGAACTCCCCTTGATAAAATCCAACACTAGCCCCTGCCAAATCGTAGTATTCTTTGGCTCCCGCGACGCCAAGAGTGTAGTCGTACAATCTTCCCTCGGAAACGGCAATTGATTCATATCCTATCCCTGTAAGGGAGGAGTTATTCACCTTGAAAAAACTCAAATTGCTATGGTTAACATTGTAGGTGAGTACGGCGGCTTGTGCTTGGTCTACTCCTACCAATGACACCGCTGAAAACAAACTTAAAATTGTGCTAGCGATCGCACTTCCTAATCTGTGCCTTTGTTTTTGATTCATTGTTTTCTTTATTAGGTTTTACGTAAGTGTAATTTATTTGAGTGAGCGATCGCCCGTAATTATCCGCATTCTTAACGTCATTTTTTTATAATTCAAAGATTGCCAAATGTAAATAACTGAAGTAATACGAATGCGGCATTTGTAATATTTGTATAATTTTTTATGATTTTCACTATTACTTTTGAACCGAAACCAGAAAAATGTTTGCTAGTAATCGCCAAATATTCCGACGGGTTTGTGTTGTGGCGATGCTGCGGACGATCGTCCCCGATCGTGCTGCATAGTTAATTAATTTTGTCAATACGCAATTTCCAGAAATTTTACCCCAGTATTCTGCCCTTGTGTATAAGTAGCTTCTGTTTGAGTGCCTGTTGATTGCCTGACGCTATAATCCTAAAACTGAACTTAGAAATTCTTCACAAATAGTTTGACTGTGGTACTATCTGGATGGCTGTGAGTAGCTGAGGGAAGCCAAGGGGCTTGATTCCTGTGGTGGTGGAGGAGAATCCAGGAGTGCTAGATAGGATGTCATTGGGATACGCAAACGTTTTCGCCCAGCGAAGTCAACCCGAACCCCTCCGCATTGGGGTGATTGGGGTTGGCAATATGGGCCAGCATCACACGCGAGTTCTGAGCTTGCTAAAAGATATCGAACTCGTGGGTGTTGCAGACATAAATGTAGAGCGGGGAATAGATGTAGCAAGCAAATACCGGGTTCGCTTCTTTGAAGACTACCGAGATTTGCTCGCCCACGTAGATGCAGTTTGCGTCGCCGTTCCAACTCGCCTGCATCACCCTGTGGGGATGTCTTGTCTCCAAGCGGGTGTTCACGTTTTAATTGAAAAGCCGATCGCGGCTAGCATTGCCGAAGCCGAATCTTTGGTCAACGCGGCTGCTGAGGCCCACCGGATTTTACAAGTGGGTCACATCGAGCGCTTCAATCCAGCTTTTCAGGAACTCGGCAAAGTGCTGAAAACTGAAGAGTTACTGGCATTGGAAGCTCACCGGATGAGTCCCTATTCCCAGCGGGCTAACGACGTATCGGTAGTTTTGGATTTAATGATCCACGACATCGACTTGCTCCTGGAATTGGCAGATTCCCAAGTGGTGAAGCTGACGGCCAGCGGCAGCAGGGCCTCAGATTCAGGTTATTTAGACTACGTGACAGCGACGTTGAACTTTGCTAACGGCATTGTCGCCACCCTGACTGCCAGTAAGGTGACGCACCGCAAACTCCGTTCAATCGTGGCTCACTGCAAAAATTCTCTGACAGAGGCAGATTTTCTCAACAACGAAATCTTGATTCACCGACAAACAACCGCCAATTACGTGACGGATTACGGTCAGGTGCTTTACCGTCAAGATGGGTTGATCGAGAAAGTTTACACCAGCAATATTGAACCGCTCCACGCAGAATTGGAGCATTTTATTAATTGCGTGCGGGGTGGAAATCAGCCTTCTGTGGGAGGAGAACAAGCTCTCAAAGCTCTGCGGCTTGCGAGTTCGATCGAGCAAATGGCTCTCGACGGTCAAGCTTGGTATCCGAAAGAGCTAGAGTCTACTTTGCAGGTTAGCTAAATCGAGACAAATCGTGTCGTTTCCGGGTGCTTTTACAGTTTGGGTTTGTTGTTCGTTGAAGAGGGTAACTGTTCCCATGCAACCGGATTCGATGTCAGTCGATTTGAGATTGGGCTATTCGGCGTGAGAAGTTCGGCGAGTGCGAGCGTCGAGTTGCGCTGAGTCGAACGATTTTAGATCTTAGATTGACTCTGCAGATGAATGTGGGGGCTTGAACTAAGGTTTAAACTTTTTTGCCCTCGACAACAGGAGTCGTGGGCAAGTATCCGTCTTTAGGTGAAGTCACGATTTATGCCAAAAAAGAGCGACTATTTGACGGCTGATGGTTTTGCTAACTAGCTGATTTCCTTGAGGACTGAGGTGAATGCTGTCTCGATACAAAGTTGGAAATTCGGCCGCACAATTGAAAATGGGAAGAAAATCTATGTAAGTAATTTTCTCTGTTTCTACGAGTTCGGCGAGACGCGCTCTAGCTTTGACTTCCCAGTCGCGAGGGCCCGGGCCGCCGAGTTCGCCCCGCTTCGGCGTGACAGCTAGCAAAAACTCGACGTTGGCGGATACAGCTATTTTCTGGATTTGGCGAATAGCTTCTAAGTTGGAGCCTACTACATCGCTGCTTGTGGCTGCGGGTGCTGCCAATTGGGGAGTCGGCGCTCCCGGTAGTAGGTAGCGGCTCAATAACTCTAGCGTAGCCGATCGGGGTTTGCGATCTGGGTAAGATCGATCGCGCCCCACAACCAGAGAACAGGGAGCCGACGCAAACAAATCGTCCGTATTGAGCAGCAAAACCAAAGCCTTTGCCCCAAAAACACCGAACCGCTGGGCGTAAGCAAGTTGATTCCTCGGTCCCCAAGAATTGGCTGAGGCGTTTAAAACTTCAAAATCTGAATAGTTGACTTGTGGACCTAATTGTGTATGGTTCGCCAGATTCTGTACTAGCAGTCTCAAATTCCGAGCCATAATTTCCGAGATCGTATCTGTCTGATGTGTCCACCAACCGCCGTTGGCGACAGAATCTCCCAACAGCAAGAGGCGCAGAGTTTCTGGAGGGGCTATCGGGGCGATCGCTCCACTACGCATCGAATACTCGTTAATCTCAATCCGGTTGCCCAAGCGGCGCACCTTCTGGTTGGGCGCCAACAAATAGCCGCACTCGGCATCGGCAATGTAAATCAAAGGATTACCAAAACCCAGCAGCAGCCGCAGCAGCACTTCGATTGCTGCCGATAATCCTGCGGTGACAGCCAAAATTATCAGAAAAACTTTCACCACTTAACCTCGTCGATAGAGAAGGAAAAACCCCTGCCGACACCAAGGTATAAAAAAGAATGCAACTGCAGTCAAGCTCTCAACCCCGATTGTAGTCAGTCGATTTTAGATTAAAGATTAAAGCATTGACTCCAAAGATGAATCTGGGAGATCTCGCTAAAATCTAAACTTTTTTGCTTTCCAAGGCTCCTGTCTAGAAGCAAGTATCCGTCTTTAAGTGAGGTGAGTAGGTCGCCTTTGTAAAATCTAAAATCTAAAATCTAAAATCTAAACTGTTATGGCTGCGGGGTTTGAGCAACTTGGCGACCCGATTAAGTCAACCGAATCGCCCCCGTGGATATAGAATTCTAGAATATACCGTCAAAATCCGCCGTCAGCCGTCAGTGAACTTGGTGGTTTCAGGAAAATCCGTGGACTTAAAACAAATATTCAAAACGCCGAATCCCATAATCGGTGTCGTACATTTACAGCCTTTGCCAACTTCTCCCCGCTGGGGCGGAAACCTCAAAGCTATTATCGGAAGAGCCGAGCAAGAGGCTACAGCGCTGGCTTCTGGTGGCGCAAACGGTATCATTGTCGAGAATTTTTTCGACGCTCCTTTTGCCAAAGACAGCGTAGATCCGGCTGTGGTAAGTGCCATGACTCTGGTAGTCGAGAGGCTAACAAATCTCGTGACGCTGCCGATCGGCGTTAACGTGCTGCGAAACGACGCCCAAAGCGCGATCGCCATCGCCTCCTGCACAGGAGCTCAATTCATCCGCGTCAACGTCCTCAACGGCATCATGGCTACAGACCAAGGCTTAATTGAAGGCCAAGCTCACCAGCTACTGCGCTACCGCCGGGAATTGGGCAGCGATGTCAAAATATTAGCAGACGTGTTAGTCAAGCACGGGCGCCCCCTAGGCAGCCCCAACTTGACCACAGCCGTTCAAGAGACGATCGGGCGCGCTTTAGCCGACGCCGTGATCCTTTCTGGCTGGACAACTGGCAGCCCTCCCAATCTCGAAGACTTAGAACTCGCGAGTGCAGCAGCGGCGGGAATTCCAGTTTTCATCGGCAGCGGCGCCTCCTGGGAAAACATTTCCACCCTCATGCAGGCCGCTGACGGCGTAATCGTATCGAGTTCCCTGAAGCGAAACGGCCGCATCGAGCAGCCCATCGATCCGATCCGCGTCAGTCAGTTTGTAGAAGCCGCCCGCCGCAGCTTGTCACAGAAAGAGCGCGAACAGGAAAACAGAGACGCTAATGGCTCAAGAGGGCCCACACCGGAACCGGGCAAACTCACAAGTAAAACGTAAAATGGGAATTGTTGACTGTTGACTGTTGGCAGTAAGTCATTTGGCAGTTGGCAGTAGTCAGTAGTCAGTAGTTATCAGTCATTAGTTAACAATTAACAGTCATCAGTCAACAGTCAACAGTCAAAAATTCCCAATTCCCAAATTACCAAATCAAAAAATGATTCGCCGACGTTCAACTCCTTGGATTCATCGCTGGTCTAGGACTCTGATGGCAGCGATCGCAGCCATAGGCGTCGTAGAAACGGCCTATCTCACGATCGCTAAATTCACGACTGGCTCGGTCATTTGTCCCACCAGCGGCTGCGACAAAGTTCTCAACAGTCCCTACGCTACAGTCTTTGGTACAGTGCCTTTAAGTTTGTTAGGCTGTCTGGCTTACCTGAGCATAGCAATCCTGGCATGGGCTCCCAAAGCTGTAAATCCCGACACCAAGAAAGGACTGCACTCTCAACTAGAAAACAAAACTTGGCAAGCGCTATTTATCATCACCGCTGCGATGGTAATTTTCAGCAGCTATTTGGTGTATTTGATGGCTTTTGAAATTCAGGAAGTGTGCATTTACTGCATCACTTCTGCCTTATTTTCGCTGTCGCTGTTTGTGCTGGTGCTAGTCGGGCGCGAGTGGGAAGATATCGGACAGTTGGTGTTTACAGGCATTTTGGTGGCAATGGTGAGTTCGATCGGTGCCTTGGGACTTTATAACAGCGTCAACTCACCTGCTCCTACTGTCTCTACCCCCGGAATTTTACCCCCTGCAGTCACTACAACCTCCGGCCCGGCACAAATTGCTTTGGCCCGCCACCTCCGACAAATTGGCGCTAAAGAGTACGGCGCTTATTGGTGTCCCCACTGCCACGACCAAAAAATGCTGTTCGGCAAAGAAGCAGCCAAAATAATTGATTATTTTGAATGTGATCCCAGGGGGCAAAATTCCCGTGCTGAAATTTGCCAAGCTGCTGCTGCGAATGTTAAAGGTTTCCCGACATGGGAGATTAATGGTCAGTTTTATTCGGGGACGCAATCTTTGAATAAACTCGCTGATTTATCGGGTTACACCGGTCCGCGCAACTTTCAAAACTAACAGGAAACGTGGAGATTTTAGATAACAGATTTTAGATTGATGGGTAGGAAATATCCTGGTTTTTAACTTAGTTTATTCTTGGCTAGTGCTGCGAAATCAATCTAAAATTTGGCATCTATCTATAATCAATAAAAATATAGTAAAAATTAGTAACAAAAAAAATTAAACAAGTTGTGGTTTTCTAGTATTTAGATCAGTAAATAACTACTAAAAATTTTACATAAAAATGCAAGAAACCGGGTTTCTGCTTCCAGAATGATTTTTGAAATGACATATTTTGGTTGCAAAACCCGGTTTCTGCTCTTGCAGCCCGATCGCACCCAAAAACCAAAAAATTGGATAATCTAAAATCTAAAATCGACTCGCCCGCACCGAAAAACCAAAAAATTGGATAATCTAAAATCTAAAATATAAAATCGACTCGCCCACACCGAAAAACTAAAAAATTGGATAATCTAAAATCTAAAATATAAAATCGACTCGGAGATGTAAAACCTATAGGTAGTAGTAGTTTAGATGCTCACAGGGCGAGGCCCAAATCCCCAAAATATGCTAAAAACTATCAAAAAATGGGTCGATAGAGAACGCCGAGTATTGATTACTGCAAGTGCCGTTGCTAGTACGGTCATTGTAATGCGCTGGTTCGGATTTTTTCAGGTGTGGGAATGGGCTGCTTTCGACCACTTTGTGCGCTGGCGGCCGGCCGAACCCATTGACTCGCGAATCGTCATTGTAGAAATTAAGGAAGCTGACTTGCAAAAATACGGCTACCCAATTTCGGATGCTGTCTTGGCCCAACTGCTGCAAAAATTGCACGCTGGCAAGCCACGGGCGATCGGCCTCGACGTTTACCGAGATTTGCCAACTCAACCGGGTAACGCAGACTTGCTCAAAACTTTTAAAACTATTCCCAACTTAATCGGCATTGAGTTGATGCCAGACGAAACCAGGCTCGGAGTTCGCCCGCCTCAGGTACTTGACAAGCTCGATCGAATTGGTTTCAACAATGTTGTCATCGACGCTGACTCAAAAGTGCGGCGAACTTTGCTCTATGCTTGGCCCGGAGACGGCAAAACTCATCAAAGTTTCGCACTCCGACTGGCTTTGCTTTACCTCAAAAGCGAAGGAATTTCCCCTCAACCAGCAAGAATCAATCCTAAATACTTGCAGTTAGGCAAGGGGGTTTTTCGGTCTTTTCAACCGAATGATGGTGCTTACGTTCGATCGGACAGCCGTGGCTATCAAATTTTGACCAACCTGCGCGGCCCGCGAGGCAGTTTTCGCACTGCATCGATGAGTGATTTGCTCTCTGGCACAGTACCTGCTGATTTTGTACGATCGCGCGTTGTCTTGATCGGCTCAAATGCCCCCAGCCTCAGAGACTTTTACCAAAATGCTTACAGTTCCGGTTGGTTTGGTCCTCCCCAACAAATACCGGGAGTCGAGCTTCAGGCTCATTTCTTGAGCCAAATTTTGAGTGCGGCCCTCGACGGGCGCGGGGGTATCAATGTCTGGCCAGAGGCTGCGGAGTTGCTGTGGATTTTACTGTGGTCTTGGGCCGGAGCAAAGGTGAGTTGGAATTTGCGATCGGTTGGTCGATCGGCTTACTGTTTATTAAGTATCTGTCTAGGTCTGAGTGCGACTTTATACTTAGTATTCTTAGCAGGTTGGTGGCTACCGTTAATTCCTCCAATCCTCAGTCTTGTGGGTTCTGGCGCAGCAGTTGTGGGTTATCTGGCTCACTTGCAAGAAGAATTAAAACGGTCTAAAGAATTTTTACAATCGCTAATCGATACAATTCCAGACCCCATTTTTGTCAAAGATCGAACTCACCGCTGCGTAGTTTTGAATCAGGCATATTGTCGGTTTATTGGCTATCCTTTAGAAATTTTAACTTGCCGAACTGATTACGATTTATTTCCCCACGCCGAAGCCGAGATATTTTGGCAGCAAAACGAATTAGTATTTCAAAATCATCAGCCGCGAGAAAATGAAGAATATTTTACTGACGCTCACGGAATTACGCATTTGATTGCGACTAAAAGATCCCTACATAAAGATGCTGCAGGCAACCTATTTTTAGTCGGAGCAATCAGAGATATTACCGAGCGCCAACTTCGGGCAAATGCCCTCGAACAAAAAAATGCTGAGCTCAGCCACCAAGCTTATCACGATGCTCTTACCGGCTTGCCAAACCGCCAAATGTTCTACGAATGCTTGCATAAGTCTCTAGAAATAGCCTCCAGCACTCAGGAATTGGTAGCTTTACTCTTTTTAGATTTAGATGGCTTTAAGTCAATCAACGACACTCTTGGACACAATGTGGGCGATTTACTCTTAAAAACAGTTGCCAGTCGGCTCAAAAAATGCTTGCGTGGCAGCGATACAATCTCGCGGTTGGGCGGCGATGAGTTCACAGTCATTTTGCCTGCAATTCCCGGTCGAGAAGAAGCTGCGAAAGTAGCGGAAAAAATTTGCGACGCCATCATGCAGCCTTTTATTTTAGAAGAACATACAATTTCTGTAACTACAAGTATTGGCATTAGTTTATATCCCATTGACGGTCAAGAACCCGAAATTTTAGTCAAGAATGCCGATGTTGCGATGTATCGTGCTAAGAAACGCGGGAAAAATCAATATCAATTTTATTAATTAGGGCTTGCTGAATAATTAGCTAAAAGGTTTATACAGCAAGGCTTAGGGGATAGGGCGATCGAACAGATCG
>NZ_JAUBQE010000046.1:0-72183 GCF_036701115.1 Microcoleus sp. Pol1C5
GGCTTATTATGTGAGGAAGACGGGCCTCTTGTTCATTTTCCACCCCCTGCTTTTTATAACTTTTTCAGCAAACCCTAGTTAGCTGTCTTCAAAAACCCGGTTTCTCCAAGAAACCGGGTTTTTGCACGAGTTGCAATTACAATTCATTGGGGTCGATTCCCATTTCTCGGAGTCTTAATTCTAAAGCTTGCGATCGCGATCGTTCTTGTTCCAGCAAAGTTTCTGCCTCAGTAGCCCGTTGCTGTGCATTCTGAGCCCGTGCTTCCGCCTGCTGTCGCAGTTGAGCGAGTTCCACAAAACTCACAAACGGTTCTCCCGACGGCCCGAACATTTCGAGTCCGGTTTCAGACAATCCAAAACGCACGCCCAATCTCGGACTTACCCAACCGTCTATTTGTTCGATCGCCTCTAACTCTTCCTCAACCCGCTGCCATCCTGTCAATTCTAATGTTTGGGGGTCGTACAAATAGTATTCTTCCACACCGTAACGTTCGTAAAATTTAAACTTTTGAATCATTGGAGCTGGCCGATTTCCAGGCGACCAAATTTCAAACACAACTTGTGGCCCAATATTATCTTCATTCCACTGTTGATACGAACCACGATAACCTTTTGGTCTACCAAAAACTACCATCACATCAGGTGCTTGGCAAAGTTTATTATTTCCTTCAACGGGATACCAAAGCAAGTCGCCTGCCACAAAAACATTCGGGTCATTTGCAAATAATAGTTCGGAATTCTCCTTAATCCAAACGATTAATCTAAATTGCTCAGTATTGTCTGACATTGGTTGTCCATTGTCATCGGGATAGATAATATTTGATTTGTCGGGAGATTGCAGTTGTGTAACCATTGCTGTTTCCCTAAATTGGCTGCTAATAATATTGTATTGTAAATGATATCAATTCCGTCCTTTGTAGGCACGGGGTTCACCAGAAATATTGGCAATCATTCAAAGGATAAATAAACCCGCCCCCGCCCCACGGCCAATCTGAATGTACATTTCGATTGTTCGTGGGGTGGGGCAGGTTTTCGAGAGGTTTTTTTCCGGCGATTATGGCTTGTGAAACGAGCCACTACGATCGCACAAATTATACGATCGCGAATCAACGAGACATGATATTAGAGAACTCGATAATTCATCAGTGTATCCGTGTCAAACTCTCTTAGAGTGCCTTCTTGCTTACCCTAAAAAGAAATAATCAAGTAACCGTTCAGGAACTTAGCACCAGTAACAGACTTCCCAGTTAGCGCCGGAGGCAGCAAAATATTGCGCCGCTGATCGCCCGCTTCGATCGTCACTTCCGGCCCGGATTGAATCAATTTAATTTCTTTCTTGTCAAACCCAGGCAAAAACAAACTAACTTGACGCTGTGCAATGTTTATGTTAATTGGTTTAGGAGCTTTTGCGGCCTCAGAAAAATCTGGCAAAGCATCAATTAGCGGCTGCCAATTATTGTCACTGTGCGCCGGAACCGAAACAGCCGTCAAAGGATCAAAATCGGCAGTAATAGCTTCTGTAACCGATGCTTGATTGACAATGACACCGCCCACAGTCAAACCAACTTGTTGAGAACTTCCCCACAAATAGCGGGCCGTGGCGATCGCACTTGCATCCCCAGTCGTCACCAAAAAAGCCGCCGTGCGGTTCGGATCTGCCAGCGCTTCCTTACCCTTATCCAAAAGATTATCGACTTGCTTAGTAGATTGAAAAGCATTGTCTCCTGACAAATCCACCGTCAACACGGTACTGACAACCGGTTGAATAAAAGGTGAAAGCGCTTTCCCCAAATCCGAATCTACCAAAGCTTGGCGGAACCTGCGGATGTACCAACTCAGAATTTCCGGCATTCCCAGCATCCGCAGCGTATCCATGCCGCCATTGCCGTCATAAACAATTACATCGTATTGTTTGCTGTCCTCGTATTCCCGAAGTTCGTTCAACGCCAGCGCGCTGTCCATTCCCGGTAAAACCCCTAATTCTTGACCGTAAATCTGCTTGAAAAAGGGAGTACGGACATATTGAGCTTCTAGTTGTTTAACTTCGTCCCACCTGCGTTCTAGCAGCGGCGCGCTTTGCACCTGAACTGCTTTGAGGTTGGGGGCAATTTCCTGGGGGTTGAGAGTCAGGGGAGCCCCTAGCAGAATACCCAATGCAGGGCCCGGATCTTGGCCCAGCAGCAGAACTCGCTTGCCTTGAGCCGCGTATTTTTTAGCTGTTGCGATCGCGATCGTACTGCGGCCAGTGCCGCCTTTGCCCAAAAATGTCAAAATCAAAGCCATTTTCTGTTCTCACTGCCAAAGCTTACTCTTTAACATTTAAGCGCAACCTTCAGCCAGAGTGGGGGAGGGGGGAGAGTGGAGGAAGAGGAGAGTCGGCGAGTGGGAGAGTGGGAGAGGGGAAGAATTGGGAAAATTTTTCCTCTTCCTTCTTCCATCGGACTGACATCCGTTACATCCGTTACATCCGTTACAGAATCCGTTGCCGAACTTCCTTCTTCCTTCTACATCTGTTAAACGGGTTCTAGCTCATCTTCAAAGAACCAAGTCGCAAAACCGTCAAACTTGACAACCACGCCTACTCCGCTACCGTCAACCATTCTGAATCCGTCAACAGTGCCTACTGGATTCTCCTTTATCTTGCCCACTATATTTGCAGGTATCCGATCTCTGAGACGGCGCACCTTCACTCTCTGACCTACTTCTATTGCCACTGAAATTGTTCTCCTGCTCTATATAACCTATATACAACCGTTTATTTTACAGTTTGGCGTCTACTTCGGAACAGCAACACCAGCAGGCGATCGCTCGCTATGATTTTCCATCGAAATTTCCACCAACTTTCCCTAAAAAACGGTATTCTAGTCGGAGTTTGTCGATCGTCTACCCGGATTCGCTTGGGTTTGCCTCATCAGCTTCCACAGCGGCAAGCTCAACTTCCAGAGTCTCGCGCACCACGGAGATAATTATTTTTTATCCCTTCGCAAAAACCATCTTTTTATTAATTGCCACAACTACAGGATTTATTTCCAATTAGTCATCCTTCCGGCAGAAGCCAAAAGACATTCAGAAGCAGTAATTAATTTTAGGTTTGCTATATATAAATCTTGTATTTCTAACGTTGACATCGGCTAAGATTAATGCTGTAAAGCACTTGGAGTCTAGCTTGCAAAATTTTCCGAATGTCAGATTGTAGGAAACGGTCATGTTGTAACGGTTTACTACAATCTGACAATAAAAAAAAGATTTAATGGTAAGATTTCAGGCTGAGAAAGTTTATTTGTGCTGCTGTGTTAGGGCATAAAAAGTGGAACGATTGCCGGATTTAGGGTGTCTGATACAGGAAAGGAAGTCTAGAAACTTCAATATGACAAAATTGAAATTATGAATAAAATTTTTACCTGTGGGCGCTCGACCCAAATTCCGCTCCTAAGTTTGTCCTTAGCTGTGTTCGTCTGTCTGCCGCTTGGTCGTGCGACGATCGCCAGTCCGCTCTCTCCATCCCCCACACAGCCGTCGAACGCTACTAAAATTATCTCAGTCGATCGACCGCCAGCACTGCCAACAGCCTCAAAATCTCCAACAAATCCGGCAACAGTGGCGGCTAATTCCTCCCCAGCAGAGACGATAAACGCTCAGGGAACAGCGGCCGGGCGATCGCTCGAAATAGAAGAAATTCGCGGTACAGTCAGCTTTAAAGGGCGGCCGGCGGTTGTGGGCGATCGGCTACTCGCCCCCGGAGACGAAATCATCACCGGCCCCGATTCCACAGCCCGTTTAGGCATCGACAACGACGCCGGCATCGTGGAAGTTGCCGAAAAAACCGCAGTCAGAATATCCAATTTGTCAAGCAGTGCAGGTGGCCAAAAAGACACAGCGATTTTTGTCAGCAGGGGGCGAGTCAGGTTGTCGATCGGCAAAACTGCTGCGACAACTCCCGCAGCCAACACCTCAACAATTATCCCGCCAAACCAAATAGCCGCCCTCAATACCTTCAGCGGACTCGGCAAATCCAGTCAAATTGCCCAACAAAAAAGTTCTGCCAAAACCGCCCCAGTCAGGGTTGAAACCCCAGAAGGCGTTGCCGGAGTTCGCGGCACATCCTTTGGCGTCAGCGTTGGCGGCGGGAAAACCGCTGTCGAAACTATTGAAGGTGCAGTCGTAGTATCCGGCAACACCGACTCGGAAGTAGTTGTCAACAGCGGCAACGCCACCACAATTTTCCCTCAAACCTCGCCCGTGGCGCCCTCAGCCAGCCCTCGCCTAGCTAAACTCAAAGTCCGCAGTTTGGGGAGACTCAGCGGCAATATCTATCGCCTCAGCGGTCAAATTAACCCGATCGACATAATTTATGTCAACAACGAAGCAATTAAGATCGATCGAAAGGGCAACTTCAAAATCCAAGGAATTTTACCTCCAAGTCGCCGCCTCAAAATCGTAGTCCGAGGCCCGTCAATCACAGAACGGCATTACAGCCTCGCTGTTCCCTAAACAACCTATTTAAGAGTAAAGTGCGCGGGCAGTCTCTGAGGATCTGCGTTAGATTGTAAGTCCTATCTGGGTTGATTATCATGTGTAAGTGCGAAGCATTTCGCGGTGAAACTCCCTCAGCCCAGGTGCATCTAAATCTTATAGTTAAGTTTGATGCAATTATTCAGGGGTGTCACGCCAGTCGAAAAACACAATTTAGATGCCCAACAGATTAGTCAAAATCAATAAATTTTGCGCCAACCCTTCGCCCTTACGGTATTGTAAAACTTCATGACTCGCACTCCTATCGCAAGTCGGACTCGAATGTCAATTTTTGCGTCAAATTAATTGCATGAAGTTCAAAAAATGGATCGATCATCTCAAACACAATCAACTGATCGGCCTGCGGCAATATATAATCACAAATCCTCCCTGGATGACAGGTGCCATAGCAGGTATAATGTCTGTAGTTATCCTGCAATTGGGAATGTGGAAACCCCTGGAATATTTGGGATACAAAACGCTATTTCAGATTCGAGAATCGGGAATTTTGCCCAATCCCGGATGGGACTCAAGAATTGCGGTAATTGCGATCGAACGGCATTCCTTGCAGGAATACGGTAAATTTCCTTGGCCTCGCAACCGCTACGCCCAACTGCTAGAAGCGCTGAAAAAATCTCCCCCCACAGCCGTTGGTTTTGACATTCTTTTCCTCGATCCGAGCCCGAAAGATGATATTTTAGCTGCTGCGATCGCCGCCAACGGCAAAGTTGTACTCCCTAGAACCATTAAAGAAGAACCCGTAGCATCTTTAAAAGCAGTCGCCGCAGGTGTCGGCCACATCAGCCAGGAAGCCGATAGTGACGGTATTAGCCGCAAGTCAAAAATATTTCTCAACGGGATTCCTAATTTCGGTTTAGCAATGACTCACAGGTACAATGCTGCTAATCCCCAAGATCCAGTATTGCTCCCACAGTCCAAAAATAAGCAGGAAAAAAAAGTCTGGATTAACTGGCCTGGGAAAACAGAAAATCTACCTACCTATGCTTTTGTTGATGTTGTAGAAGGTAGAATTTCCGCAGATGCTCTGACTAATAAGTTAGTTTTAGTTGGCATAGTTGCTACTGGTTTCGACCCGATATCTTCACCTCTAAACAAGACTACGGCTGGAGTTTATTTATATGCAGCGTTGGTTGACAATTTGCTCAATCAACGCTTGCTGCAGCGGCTGCCGGTACTGGTAGAAATTTTGTTATTGTTGGGGATTGGCCCGCTTACCGCTTTGGTTCTAGGCAACCGAGGTGTTCAAGAGAGAATTGCGATCGCTCTCGGTTTGCCTGTTGTTTGGATTGCGGCTGCTGCTTTGCTATTTGGCTTCTTTTTTTGGTGGGTTCCGATTGCTGCACCTATCGGCACTCTTATTTTAGCTGGCACTGCTTTGCAACTGCGGGAACAGTACGAAAAACAGCAGTTGATGAGATTATTTGAAAAGCACGTCGCTCCGGAGACAGCTCAGCTTATTTGGGAACGCAAAGCTGAGATATTTGAACAGGGAGAACTTGAACCTCAAGAACTTACAGCAACGGTGCTGTTTATGGATATTCGTAGTTTTACTTCGATTTCAGAAAAAATGCGACCGCGAGATTTGCTCACCTGGTTGAATAATTATTTGGAAGCGATGACTAACTGTATTATGGATCACGGCGGTGTTGTAGATAAATACATCGGTGATGCAATTATGGCAGTTTTTGGCGTACCTTTTTGCCATACCGAATATCGACAAATTCAACAAGATGCTTTGAATGCAGTTGCGGCTTGTATTGCGATGCACGAACGGCTGCACCAACTTAACCAGCAGCTTAGAAGTGAACGCAAACCTTTAATTAAGTTTGGGATTGGTTTGCATACCGGACAGTTAGTTGCGGGCAGCGTCGGCGGTTCCCGGCGTTTAAATTATTCTGTGATCGGCGATGCTGTCAATGTTGCTGCTAGATTGGAAGCGATGAATAAGGAAATTGTTTCTGACAGTCCTTTTAATTTATTGGTGACGGCGAGGACTTTTGCTTACGTGCGCGATCGCTACGAAGGCCAAAAAGTAGGCTCGATTCAATTGCGCGGCAAAAAAGAAGAGACTGTGGTTTATGCTATTTTGGGTGAAAAGCATTAGTTATTGGGCATTGGGCATGGGTTCAGGACTTACGTATCAAAACCAAAGAAACCGGGTTTTTGGCAGTTGATGCCAGCATTCACGAAGTATTCTCGCAAAAAATCCCGGTGGTTGAGCGAAGTCGAAACCCTGACCACCCGTGCGTAATTCTTAATCTAATCAAATACGCTCAGTCGCAGAGTTTTAGCTATTTTTTCTAACAGAAATAAGCCACCGATAGAATTTCCGTCTTTATCCAAGGGCGGACTGTAAAAGCCGATCGCACCTTGACCCGGAATTACCGAAAGCATTGCCCCGCTAACTCCCGACTTAGCCGGCAGTCCCACCCGCAGGGCAAAGCGGGCGGATGCTTCATACAAGCCGCAAGTTGCCATCAGTGCTTTGACTGTACGGCAGTTTTCGCCGATTTGTCGATCGCCACTATTTACCAAAACCATCCCCAGCTTAGCTAAATCTTCCACAGTTCCCGACAAACAGCAGACGCGATTGTAGGTTTCTAAAGCAATTTCTGCATTTTGAATATAACCCGATTCTACCATTTTTAAGGCGAGATTCCAATTATTTTGATTAGGATTTGTCTTCACTGAATCGAGCATTAACTCGTCAACAAATAACTGACTGTTTGCCTGTTGATTTAACCAATCGAGCAAGTTTTGACAGCGCGACACAGTATTTTCACCGGGAATCAAAGACGCTAGGGCGATCGCCCCGCTATTAATCATCGGATTTCTCGGCTTCCCTTGGTCTATTTCGAGTTGAGTTAAGGAATTGAAAGGTAGTTCCGAAGGCTCACAGCCAACGCAGTCAAAAACCGTTTTTTCCCCCAATTCGCACAGCAAATAAAGCAGCACCAAGGGCTTGACTACACTCATCAGCGGGAATGTTTGAGCAATGCTACCCCAGCTCACAATTTGACCGTCCATTGCCCTAATTTGCACGGCAAAGTTTTGTCGATCGGCTTGCGCTAGGAGAGGTATGTACGCAGGGATTTGACCAGATTTACTGCGATTAATTGCCTCTTTTGCCCAAGCTGCCAGTTGTTCCGGTTGCAAGGAAGATAGTTGGCTGGTGGATATTTTCACTCTCGATTATTTAGATTATTTGAGATTTTAGATTGACATTCCTAGCGCGATATTGAGCCATAAACCCGGTTTATTAACCGAATTGCCTCACTTGGGCTCTCTGCTGGCAGAAACCGCGTTTCTTAGGTGAGATAAGGCAAGCTCATAATTTGATGAAATTTTTGTAGGGTCTCCCGCCCGCCCGAAAAATACAAGGCGAGATGCGGGACAGCTTATTTAAGGCTGTTGACCTTTGGGATCAGAGGGAGCCAATAAATTTATTGACAATTTTTCATAAAAAAACCTGTACTTTGCATAAAACCCTCCCCTTAACCCAGATAGGTAATTAGCAGCTTCAAGGCAACGCTGCTAGCCAAAACAAACAAGCACTAGCTGGAAATGCCTTCAGATGCTTATGTTTCAGCTCCAGTAAGGGGCGGGGTGCATATTTAAGTTAATTCTTTCAGAGTTCGCCAAATCCTGTCCGGAAAACCCCCGAACCTTTAAGAATGTACTATCCAACCGGATTCACCAAAACCAGGATAAAAAAATGCCAGAAGAAGTGAAAGCAGAAGCCCCGAAGCCAGCTCCGCTGACTTTTAAGGGTGTGTGCAGCGACGGAGTTCTCAAAGGCAAAGAAATTCAAGGCAAACTAGATATCAAAGTCAACGTCGAATCTGTCAAAGCGGCAGAAGCACCGCCCAAAAAATCCCAGTGGGAGCCAGTTATCTTTTGGGTATTGTTTGCATTCATGGCAAACTTGATTGTCGGCGACCCCGCCGGAATGAGAAAAAACAGCTCCCCACAAAGGTCTTCTTCTCATCAGATGTTAAACCAATCTGGGGAGCAGTCGCTGTTGCCTCAGAAAAACACCAGCAACTCGCCACTTTAGGCCCTGGGAGCTTGCCAGCCTCGCAAATAGTAATAGAAAGACCCGAAATATTCATCGAATACTCGCGTCGTAGTTACCAAAGCTTCTGCACTAGGCAAAAAATCTCCCGCGTCTAAGCGGAGTCTACTGGATCTCCCTCCTGAGGTGGGTTGAAAAGTGTAGAAGTCGGTAGCCCTAGGAATCACCTGGATTCCCATATTCGCAAAAGCGAGGCTGGCACGGCGCATCTGAATCGCAGATGTTACCAGGATTACTTTACGCGCTGCGCCACGGCTGTCGAGTATCTTTCTCACCTCTTGAGCGCTGGTGCGTATGTTGCTGCCGTTATCGTCAAGAACGATACTGCTGCGCGGCACGCCCATGTTGTTTGCCAGCAAAGTCTCGATATCCTTCGCTTCGCCAACATAACCCTCCAACTCGTCTCTCGGGCCAGCGGTAACGATGACCATCGGTGCGAGTTGTTTTCTGTACAAAACGGCAGCATAGGGCAGGCGATTGCCTGTATCTGTTAGTTGAATCGCTACTCGGTTGGGGATGTGAGGCTGAGTGGTTCCCTTGCCCAGTAGGACGATCGCCGCTGCGGTTTCGTCGCAGCAAACTGTCCGGACGGCTGCGGCGGCGTCCCGTTCTGCTTGCTCGGCGAACCAGTAAGCCACAACTGGCATACTCGAAAGGATCAAAACTAGCAGCGCTGCCAAAATCATTCTCGGCGCCGGGTTGCGGATGCCCCCGTTCGTGATCAGCGCCGATGCAATCACCAGCAGCGTGATTGAAAAACCCAGCGGCTTGAAGAAGAAGGCTATGAGCCCGAAAATCGCTGCTCCGACCGGGGTGTCTGGTGCAAAAAAAGCTAGGATCAAAAGGCTGATCAGCAGCAAAACTCGCAGCCGATCTAATAATGGATTGTCTTTGCCTCCTGATTGATCCCACCACGATTTGATCAGTGAGAACAGGAGGAATAGAAATAGAATGCGAGCTAACAGTTCTGGCATCTTGCAATATTCTGTGTCTTCATAAATTAGTACAGAAGTTTTGGAAACGAGCGCGAATTTAGCTGCGGGAGGAAATACGGGAATCGGTGAGTTTTTAACGGTCGCCAATAACGCAGCCCGATCGCATTTATCCTAATGCTCGCTTCCGGTCAGCTATCAACCATTGGTTGCAGGGTGCAAGCCCGCTACTTCCAGTCACAGATTGCTGACAGTTAATTGGTAATTGATAACTGGTAATGGTTGATTGGTAATTGGTAATGGATCGAGCACGCCGCAGGTGGAATTGACAATTCAAGCTTGCTTTGTTCTGCCTACTTTTTTCCCCATTACCTGTTACCGATTCACCAATCCCAATTTATCGGCGCTTCAGTTGATTCCGAATTGCCTCCGTTACCGTTTGAATTACTTTAACACGAGCATAATACTTGTTATTGGCCGCAATTAGCGTCCAGGGAGCAAGCGGCGTGCTGGTGCGCTGAATCATTTGATTCACCGCCACTTCATAATAATTCCACTTTTCCCGATTTCGCCAATCTTCCTCGGTGAGTTTGTATTGTTTAAATGGATTGTTTTGCCGCTCTGTAAACCGCTTTAGTTGCTCGTCAGGACTGATGTGCAGCCAGAATTTAACTAAGACACAACCGAAACTGGTAAGTTGCTCCTCAAATTCGTTGATTTCCTGATAAGCTCGCCGCCATTCGGGTTCGGCGGCAAATCCTTCGACTCGCTCGACGAGCACTCTACCATACCAACTACGATCGCAAATGCTGATTTTACCCGCCGTTGGCAGCCGTCGCCAGAACCGCCACAGGTATGAGTGGGCTTTTTCTTCGTCTGTCGGGGCCCCAAAGGCATTAACGGTGTAACTGCGGGGGTCTAATACGTCCGTCAAGCGTTTGATTGCTCCTCCTTTACCTGCGGCGTCCCAACCTTCAAACAGCACTAATACGGGGATTTCCTGTTCGTCAATGCTTTGTTGCAGTTTGCCAAAACGGGTTTGTTGTTCGCGAAGTTGCTGTTTGTATTCGTCGGGCGACAGCGATTGAGTTAAATCTACTTGGGCGAGCACGTCAGGTTCGGTGGGTTGCAACCTTTCTTGAGGTGGCAATTTCACAGGTGCAGATTGCATCGGAAGTCTGTCTAAGGCTTCTGTAATTGTCGCTGCCATTTGCGTTAAAACTTTGACTCTCGCCCACCGTTGACAATCGCCTTCTACTAGCGTCCAAGGTGCGGGGCCCGTGCCGGTTTGGGCTACCATTTCTTCTGCCAAAGTTGTATATTCTTCGTATTTTTTGGCTTGTTTCCAGTCTTCGGGTCGCACTCGCCAAGCTTGTAAGGTGTCGTCTTCTAGTTTTTTGAGCCGGTGCTTGAGTTCTTTTTTGCTCAGGTGAATCCAAAATTTGGCGATTGCGGCGCCGTCATCTACCATCTGCCGCTCGAAGGCGTTGATTTGCCTGATGACTGTGGGTACTTGGGCGTCGGAGACTCGATCGAACAATCGGTCTTCTAAAATGTGAGTGTACCAGCTGTGGTAGAAAAAACCTATTTTGCCGCGGGCGGGGAGTTTCTGCCAAAACCGCCACAGGAAAGGATAGCCCATTTCTGCATCTGACGGCGGCCAAATCGGGTGGACGGCAAACCCCCGCGGGTCCATATACCCCACCATTTGTTTGACTAAAGCGCCTTTGCCGGCGGCGGCCCAACCTTCGAGGACGATAATTGCGGGCAATTTTTTTTCCCTGCAGGCCAGTTGGAGCGATCGCAACTGTTGCATTAAAACTTCTATTTTGGCATCGTAGGTTTCTTTATCTAGGGAAATGTTTAAATCCAGGTTGTCAAGCATATTTACCTTCTACCAATCCGCAATTTAGTTTAATGTTAGTTTAAGGTTTGGATAAATCCACCTAAAATTCGGTAAAAAAGTGATAAAAACTACTGTTACGGTCGGTTAAAACTGCGATGCTTCTGCCCTCAAAAACCTGCTCCAGTCCATACTAACAAAACTCGCCTCACCTCAAACTTGCAAAAAAAAACAGCTCAGGTTATAGTTGAGATAGGGGACTTTTAAATAAGTTCAATTTCTTCCCTCCCCCGATCGGGCGAGTTAACAGGAGAAGCCACAAATCCCTGAGAAAGGATTTATTGTAAAACAGAGCAAAAGTAAAAATCAACTACCCGGTGGGGGTGACAACTTCTTTACTTAGCTGTAAAAACTCGATCCAAACAATAGTTACTTAAGCATCAAGCTTGGTAACGAAAGAGAGCGCGACTCATCGACATCCAGCCATAAACTCACCTACAAAATTAGCCCCAAAGGGCAAAACAATTTTTATGATTGCCTAATTAGATAAAACCTGAAAGCCTGGGTGATATAAACAGGTTTCTGAGTTTTATCGACACCCCAATAAATCTGCATTACATCCGCGTTTATCCGCGTTCATCTGCGGTTAATCATCAAAAACTCGGAGTTTTGCAAGAAATTCACTGTACTTGTTTGCCAATACCACTTAAGAGGAACAGTCCGAAATTACGGATTGCAAGTTTTCTATGAATATCTTAACAACACGCTCCTACAAGGGCGAAACTGACTGGTGCGCGATCGCCAATTTGATCGATGCTTGCGAAGCCGTAGATAGACTCGGCGAAGAAGTCTCAGCAACTGAACTTAAGCTAATACTTGATGCCCCCAAACTCGACAAAGCCCGCGACGTGCAATTGTGGGAAGATGGTAATTACAAACTAATCGGTTTAGCACTGCTAGATATGCCCGATTCGCCAGAGGAAATCGACGCTTGTCTCTGGTTTTACGTGCATCCAAACCTGCGCGGCGCAGGTTTGGAAAAAGACATAATTAAATGGGGCGAAAAGCGGCTGGGCGAAGTGGCGAAAGAACGGAATTTGCCTGCAAAATTGCGTACATACAGCCGTGAGGATCAAACCGATGAGATGCGGCTGTTAGAAAAACAGGGCTTTGAGGTCGATCGCTATTTTTGGACAATGGCCCGATCCCTCGCCGAACCGATTCCCGCGCCGGAATTTCCCGCAGATTTTGCACTGACTCACGTATCGGGAGAACAAGACATCCAACCCTGGGTAGAGATGTTCAACCAGTCATTTATCGATCACTGGAATCACCACGATTTAACTGCGGAAACCGTGCGTTATTGGATGCAAGATCCGAATTATCAGCCGGAATTAGACTTGATTGCTGTTTCGGGCGATCGTAAATTTGCAGCTTTCTGCGACTGTCAAATAAAACCCCAAAAAAACGCCCGCAGCGGCACAAAAGACGGCTGGATTGAATTGTTGGGTACGCGGCGCGATTTTCGGAAAATGGGTTTAGGAAAAGCGATGCTATTAGCTGGCTTGCATAAGTTGAAAGCAGCGGGTGCAAACACAGCTAAACTCAGCGTCGATGCGGACAGTTTGACAGGGGCGACAAAGCTTTACAAATCAGTGGGTTTCCGCCCGATGGAAACTTGGATCGAATGGGCTAAGACTGTGTAGAAAAAGGTTGGTACTGAAGGCGAGAATCCTGGCTGCTTAAAGAAGCCGGGGTTCTCAAGTGCGATTTTGGGTCAAGTGCGATCGCCTTTTTGGATTGAATGGGCGATCGCTCTTTTGGATCGAATGGGCGATCGTACTTTTCTTCCTTCCCTAAATCAGCCGAAAATTCGCCGATGTAATCGAATTGGCACTCACTCCCATCATCACACCTAACTCCTCTCCTGTCAAGACATTTTTGATGAGAGTTCCTTGAGTATTTTGAGTTATGGCTAACTGACCAAAACTCAAACCTCCGGTTAATCCAATCAAGTCTTGACCGATTGTAAAATCAGCAATAATATCAAATCCTTGACCAGCTTTTAAGGCAAAGATATCGTTACCGCTACCGCCAATCAAACTATCATTGCCCAAGTCTCCGTAAAGAATATCATCACCTTGACAACCAGTGAGAGTATCGTTATCTTCGCCTCCGTAAATAGTATCATTTCCTTCACACCCTCCCACGATATCTGCTCCTTCGTCACCACTGATTAAATCATTACCTTCACCGCTGCAGATAGTATCCGAACCCTGATTTCCAAACAGGTAATCATCACCTTGACTACCAAGCATTATGTCGTTACCTTTACCTCCAAATAAAGTATCATCATCCTTGCCACCATCGAGGAAGTCATCATTTTTATTCCCATAAATGATGTCATTACCTTCGCTGCCATTTAGGGAGTCATTGCCTTTGCCACCGTTGCTCAAATCATTGCCGAACTCGCCAACAATGATATCGTTTCCTTCATCTCCAAATAGGATGTCGTCATCTTTGGCACCGCTGATAAAATCATTGCCTTTATTGCCGTTTAATATGTCGCTGCTGTCGCCACCATATAAGTTATCATCCCCGGATTTGCCATCGAATATATTGCCGTTGTTGCTGCCGAAAAATCGATCGTTTTTGGCAGTGCCTATTTGAAGTGGCGATTCACCGAGTATGGTGTTTTCAAATGTATTGGGTTGGCTTAAGTTGGGATAGGCAATGTCATCGCAGATGCAGTCATCGTTGGGGATGTTGTTAGTTGTTGGTGTTGGTGTTTCTGATGGCGTCGGTGTCGGTGTTGGCACATTAACACTAAAATTACCCAAGCTGCTAACAGCAGCAAAATTACCAACAGCATCTTTTACCTGCGATGCTTGTAAACTTACCGTGTAAGTATCATTATCAAAAGTGTCCCAACTTCCCCCGGGAGGAATAAACGAATAAGTTGCTGTCCGAGGCGTACCATTACTATTAGTATCAATACTGACCAAAGTAGCAGGAATAGCGCCACCAGACCAATTAATAAAAACATCAGAATTATCTAAAGTGCTAACATCCACTCCACTGCTATCATCAGTAAAACTAACTGTCAATATCTGACTTGTACCCCCCGCTGTAGTAATGTTAGAAATTGCACCCAAGCTAGCAGTAGGTGCGGTAAGATCAGCAGTGCGAGTTAGTTGAGTTGCTGGGGTATTGTTATTACCAGCGGTATCCGTAGCTTTGGCTGCTGGGATATCAACGGTGACATTACCATCAGCAGTAGGTGTAACGGTAAAAGTATAATTGCTGCCACTACCTGCAAAACCGCTAACAGTGCCGTTACTAACATTAACGCCACTTTCACTAAATCCTGTCACGGTTTCGCTGAAAGTTGCTGTGACTAAAAATGGTGCGTTTGTAGTGGTTGCGGATGTTGATGTTAAGGCAACTGTGGGTGCGGTGATATCAGCAGTACGAACCAGTTGAGCCGCAGCGGTATTGTTATTACCAGCGGTATCCGTAGCTTTGGCTGCAGGGACATCAACGGTGACATTACCATCAGCACTCGGAGTAACGGTAAAAGTATAATTGCTGCCGCTACCTGCAAAACTGCTAACAGTGCCGTTAGTAACATTAACGCCGCTTTCACTAAATCCTGTGACGTTTTCGCTGAAAGTTGCTGTGACTAAAAATGGTGCCTTTGTGGTTGTTCCGGATGTTGATGTTAAGGCAACTGTGGGGACAACGGTCTCTACAATTATGGCTTTGCTATCCGCTAAAGATTGTCCCGCAGGAATAGTTAAGGTGGCATTATTGCCAGCAGCATCTTTTAAGGTTGCATCTCCCCCTAAAGTTATCCCTGTTGAGTTGAGATCAATGCTGTTTTGTCCGGTTGCTGGAGTGTATGTACCCACAGCAGATGTACCCGTAAAAGGTGTAAGAGTGACAGCCCCACCTGTGTCTAAGACTACTGTCATGTTACCGCCTGCTAAGGTAACTGCTTCGCTGAAGTTGACGGTGACGTTGATGTTGCCAGAAGTGCCATAACTGGCGTCAGTGGTGGTAGAGGTGACGCTGGTGATGGTGGGTGCAACGGTATCAATAACTATGGCTTTGCTACCGCCGAGGGAGTTGGCTGAGGCGGTAGCGGGGAGGGTTAAGATGGCATCAAAGGCTGTAGCAACAGTTTCTTTAATCGTGCCGCCGTTGAGGGCGAGCGCATTTGTGGCGAGGTATTCTAAGTCACCGGATGTGTCTCCCGCTTGGACTACATAGTTGAAGGTGAGGGCTGTAGAGCCACTACCAGAGGCGTAGTTGGCAAAAGAGTCAGTTGTGCCGGTTTCTAGCTGCAGTTGCGGTGTGCCAGTGACGGTGACAGCAGCATCGAAGGTGACGGTGATATTGATAGTAGAACCGACACCGTAGCTACCGTCAGCAGTGGTGGCGGTGACAGCAGTAACTTTGGGGATGGTGTTGAGCAGGATGGGGGGGCTGGGGCTGAAAGGATCCGCCACAGCTAAGTCAGGTTTCCCGTCCAAGTTGATGTCGCCGATGCTGACGGAGTCGGGGTAACTGCCAGTAGGGAAGTCTACTTTGGGGGCCAAGGTGGGGGTGGTGGCTCCGGTGGTAGTAGTGTTGAGCAGGATGGAGGCGGTGCTGCCCTGGTTCGCTACAGCTAAGTCTGGTTTTCCGTCCAAGTTGAAGTCGTCGATGCTGACGGAGCTAGGAAAACTGCCAGTAGGGAAGTCTACTTTGGTGGCGAAAGTGGGGGTGGTGGCTCCGGTGGTGGTAGTGTTGAGCACGATAGAGGTGGTGCTGCTGAACAAGTTCGCTGTTGCTAAGTCAGATTTCCCGTCGCCGTTGATGTCGCCGATGCTGACAGAGTAGGGGAAACTGCCAGTAGGGAAGTCTACTTTGGTGGCGAAAGTGGGGGTGGTGGCTCCGGTGGTAGTAGTGTTGAGCAGGATAGAGGCGTTGTCGTCGAAGAAGTTTGCCACAGCTAAGTCAGGTTTCCCGTCCAAGTTGAAGTCACCGATGCTGACGGAGCGGGGGAAACTGCCAGTAGGGAAGTCTACTTTGGGGGCGAAAGAGGGGGTGGTGGCTCCGGTGGCAGTGGTGTTGACCAGGATGGAGGCCATGTCGCCGTAATGGTTCGCCACAGCTAAGTCACTTAAGCCGTCGCCGTTGAAGTCACCGATGCTGACGGAGACGGGGTTAGTGCCAGTAGGGAAGTCAACTTTGGTGGCGAAAGTGGGGGTGGTGGCTCCGGTGGCGGTGGTGTTGAGCAGGATCGAGGCGGTGCTGCTACCCCCGTTCACCAAAGCTAAGTCAGGTTTCCCGTCGCCGTTGATGTCGCCGATGCTGACGGACCAGGGGCCAGTGCCAGTAGGGAAGTCTACTTTGGGGGCCAAGGTGGGGGTGGTGGCTCCGGTGGTGGTGGTGTTGAGCAAGATGGAGGCGGTGCTGCTGTTGAGGTTCGCCGTTGCTAAGTCAGGTTTCCCGTCGCCGTTGAAGTCGCCGATGCTGAGGTCGCGGGGGCCATAGCCAATAGGAGAAGGGACGCTGACTAGCACGCCGCTGTAGGTTTTGAGGGTGGTTTCTGTGAGGGCCAGTTTGGGCTTTTGGGGAGATGGGGGGATGAGTTGGGGGATATCCCAGTTACCGCCTAATTTGCTGTTACCTGTGGTAGTGGGGTTGGCGGCGATGTTTGCGCCTGTGAGTTGGTGGAGTTGAGTGAGGAATTGGCGGCCTGTGTCTCCGGCTGCTACGTTACATCCATACAATATGATGCTGGCGTTCGCAGTAAGCCTGTTTCGCCACTGTTGCAACTGTTGGCTGTAGTTTTCGATGTTGCTGCTGTTTAGTTCTGTTGTGCCTAAGTACAGGCTGCCGGGGCTACCGTGTGTGATGATGTGTAGGGCTTCGATGCTTGTATGCCAAGCTAGGAGTGTGGTGATTTGCTCTATGGCATCAGGCTGGCTTTTGAGGATGTAGATTGCAGTGCCCCTTTTGATACCCGTGGCTATGTGGTTGCTGTCGGGTACTGTGGGGTCAAGGATGACTATTTCCCTTGGCTTGTTGCTAAAGCAGCCAACCAAGGGAAGAAAAAAATTTTTGTGGGGGTTAATTTTAACTAGAGTTTTCATCTGCTTTTCGTTTCAGTAGAATGCCTTGTTGTTGAGCTGCAAAGGCTCTGTAGCCGGATTTGAGTTAGGAGGCGGTAATTCTACCAGGTGGCAGATGACACGCTAGATTTTTAACTACTAGAAATTTAGCAGGGTTCGAGTGTACTGTCAGTGGTTGAGCTTATTCTTTACAAAGCCTTTATATTTTTCGGGTGATTTTAAACAATTATAAAAAGTCGAAGTCGGGGCGAGTTTATGAGATTATTGATTTTAGGCAATTATGGTTGGTAAAATCCGCCCCTGGTATCTGTTAAAGAGGTAGATAGCAATTTGACGTGTTCGTGGGGGCTGGTTTACGAAATTGTGGGTTTTAGGCAATTATTGTCTGTAAAAGCCACCCCTACGTTTTGGATATATAATATACAGATTTTCCCGATTTTATGAATAACGATCGCACAAATTTCAACACAACCCACGAACACGAAATTTTTGGCGATCGCGATTTTCCATCTTGGTTAACCCAACAACAAATCAGCCTCGCTTGCACTACCTATCAAACCAGCAGGTTAATGTTAATCGGTGCTGTGCCAGAAACGAACAGAATCTCGGCTTTTTGGCGAATATTCGATCGCGCAATGGGGCTTTTCTGCACGTCGGAACGCCTTTATTTAAGTTCAAAATATCAACTTTGGCAATTAGATAATGTCTTAGAATCCGGAAAATTATACCAAGGATACGATAAATTATATATACCAAGAATCGGCTATACTACTGGAGATATCGACATTCACGATATCGCAGTCGATAAAAATAATCAAATCATTTTTATTAGCACTTTGTTTAATTGTATCGCTACAGTGAGCGATCGCCACAGTTGTAAACCTTTATGGAAACCGCAATTTATCTCACAATATATAAATGAAGACCGCTGTCACCTCAACGGTTTGGCGATGGTGGCTGGAGAGGCGAAATATGTCACGGCGTCGAGTCAGTCGGATGTGGTGGATGGCTGGCGCGATCGCAGAAAAAACGGCGGTATAGTTATTGATATTCAATCTAATGATATCATCGTCACAGGATTGTCAATGCCGCACTCACCTCGCTGGTATCAAGACAAATTGTGGCTGCTGAATTCGGGGCGGGGAGAATTGGGTTATGTGGATTTAGATACAGGGAAATTTGAGGCCATTACGTTTTGTCCGGGATATGTCCGAGGACTGGCTTTTTGGCAAAATTGGGCAATTGTTGGACTCTCGAAACCTCGGGGAGGTGACAATACTTTTAGCGGTTTAGAACTGGATGAGTTGTTAGCAGCCAAGGATGCTGAGGCTCGCTGTGGTATGATGGCGATTGATTTAACTACTGGGGCGATCGTTCACTGGTTGCGGTTTGAAGGGATTGTCACAGAACTCTATGATGTGCAGGTGATTCCGGCAGTGCAAAAGCCGATGGCGTTGGGTTTTCAAACGGATGAAATTGCTCAATTAATTACTTTGGAACTTTAACTGCAGATGGTGGCGGATGTACGCTGATGGACGCAGATTAAGATGCAGTTTGTTTGGTGACTTCGACATAAATATGTTCTAATCGCACCGGATACCGAGCGATTGAATCAATAGAAATCCCGTCGAACAGCAAAATAATCTCTTTTAATTCTAAACGTTCCGGCAGCCAAAAAGCTAAATCGCTACCGTAGCGGCGGGGGATGAAATTGTATTTTTTAGCGCGGGCGATGACTTCAGCTTCTTCGTCGGTTTTTACCACGATAATTTCTTGAGCCGGAATCAGTTTTTGCAACTCTTCTAAACTACCTTCTGCTACAATACTGCCATTTTTCAGAATTCCGATTCTCTGACAAAGGCGCTCAGCTTCATCCAACAAGTGAGTTGTCAGCAGAATTGTAATTCCTTCCGATTGCAATCGCTGAATTAACTCCCAAATTTCATAGCGGGCCTCAATATCTAAACCCGTTGTGGGTTCATCTAAAATTACTAATTTAGGCTGGTGAACCAAAGCCACCGCAATATTCAAGCGGCGCTGCATTCCTCCGCTCAAAGTTTCCACGGGGCTTGTAGCTCTATCTGTCAAATTTACTGCTTTCAAACAGTGTCTTACTTGATAGCGGCGCTGCTTGCGCTCTAAGCCGTAAATTTGAGCAAAAAAATGGAGGTTTTCTTCGCAGCTAAGGCTTTTGTAAAGCAAATTTTCTTGAGGCGCTACCCCTATTAACAATTTGGTAGCTTCTGAAACAGGTTTGCCATTAATAGAAACTTGACCGCTGTCGGCATTTAGCAAATTACATAAAATATTGATAGTTGTAGTTTTACCCGCCCCGTTTGGACCAAGCAAACCGTAAATTTCTCCAGATTGAATGTGCAGTGTTAAATCTCGAAGCACTGAACGTTCGCCGTAAGACTTATTTAGCTTTTCTATTTGCAGCACTGTTTTTATTCTCCGTATTATTTTATATATTTACGGGTGTTTCTGAACGATTAAACCGCAGAGAGCGCCGAGGGCGCTGAGTCTCCAGAAGAGAGAAATGAATAATTACGACAGATTGAGAGCATTTTAAAGTCTTCTTTCTACTCTCAGCATCCTGCGGTAAGAAAGCCATCCACCTGCAATCATGGCAATAGAAAATATGAATAAATACCAGAAGTGTTCGGCAATATCAGCCAAATCTTTGCCGTCAGCCCACACGCCCATCAGCGCTTCGTTCATGTGATAAATTGGATTGTACTGGGCGAGTTCCAGCAGACTTTTGGGAAACAGTGAAGTCGGCAAAAATGCGCCTCCTAAAATCAACAAAGGAACGCCGAAAGCTGCTACTAGGGAGTTGACATCTTCAGTGCGCCTCGCAAACTGGGTGCCGAGAATAAAGCCTACACCTACATAAGATACAATACTGAGCAGAATAATCGCACATCCTAGCAGAATAGAGCCTTGGAATTGTGCTCCTAAAAAAGAGGCGATCGCATATACTAAAATTACTTGTCCGATGCCGATGCAACTGTGGGCCAGGAAAATTCCTAAAAAGTAGGAAGTGCCACTCAGCGGGGAAATAAACAAGCGTTTGAGGGTATGCTGTTCTCGCTCTGCTACTACTGTGGCTACGCTACCACCGAGACAGCTAAAAAATAAAGCCGCTCCTACTAAGCTTGCAGGTGCAGCAACTTCAAAGGCTTTTGCTGTGGTGAGATTAGCGCGTTCTTTTAAAATTAAACCGTTAATTAGCAAGATAGAAACTGGAAAAATACTCCACAAGACTAAGCTGCGTCGCCGCCTCCCCAATTCAATTAAAATCCGCTGTGCTACTGCGAGCGTTTCGTGCCAGTATTTCATAGCCAATATATTAGTATTGTTAGAATTGGGAATTGGCGATCGCGCCACCGCATATCATACCATAGAGATACCAATAAGTTGAACTCTCAATAAAAAACCCGCCGACGCGGGTTTGGTGATTTTAGAGGGATAGGTTTTAACACTCGTTAAAAAAAAGAAGGGAACTGTAACAACTTTCAAAACCATATCGAATCAGTTATTCCCAATCGAAAAACGAAAATTGGATAACTTGTCGCGGTTTGTCGCTGATCTCAATTAATACTAAAGTTTTTACCTCTATAGCATCCTTGAAAAGAAGTTAAACTGGTGCGGTTTTTCTGTTCCAATTTAGTCACGAGTGAAGAAGTATTGCTACTTTCAGGGGTAGCACCCCACTTGTACATAAAGTCGCCGAGATTGTCTCCGGTTTCTTCGTAGCTGTGCTCTTCAATTGGAATTCCAGAAACTCCTGAAACAGTTTGGTTGTGGTATCCGTTAACGATGATTTTTTCGATAACTGCGCCCGGTTCTGCGGTAATGTTCCATTGCACCGGTTCGTAGGCTGAAAGTGCTAGAATTATTGGCTTGTTTCGGCGTTCTACTTTAACTTCGATCGCACTTTGTGATAAATCTCGGTTCTTGTGATCGGCATTGGCTTCGTAAACGCCTATTAAATGAAGTTCTTTGTTTCCGCTTGAGGAACCGATATAACCTGAAAAATCGTCGGAACCGCCAAGCCCGCAGTTGGCGCCAGAACTAATTGGGGAAATAAAAGCAGCTTTTTCGGCTATTTTCTGCTGCACCGCCGGCACAACCCACAATCCGGTTCCGATGCCTAAAGCACCTATCAAAGCGGCCGCGATACCGAAAGGAAGGGCATTTGTGAGGTGGCGGACAACTGGTTTGGCTGTTAGTTGAGATAGCGTTTGCTGCCAAGTTTCACCAGTTTGTCGATCGGCATTCCCGCCATCGAGACAGGCTAATAAACCTAAACTTTCCGGCTGTTCGAGCAGACTTTGAACTGTTTTCCCTTCGCCGACGTAGAGATTTCTAGTTTCGGTGTCTAAAAGCAGCCAGTAGCGATCGCCCTCGCCGAGGTTGTACTCTTGTACCGCAGGATCGACTAAATCGTGCTGCAAAAACACCAGCCAAGCCATATTATTGCCAGTGCCGACTGTTTTGCCGTCGCTGGAAATAAGTTGGTCGATGTCGGGTTCCCAGCGCCAAGCTACCCAACGACTATCTCCTCGATAGCCGAGGGATTTTTCTAGTTGCGGATGAGCGGTTATTTCTAAGCGTTGAACTAAGTTTGACACTAGATGTCCTCCTCAAGTGCGATCGGGTCTAGAGCAATTTTGTTCCAATTTATTAAAACAAATATTTTGCTCATGAAGAGCCTCCGAATAATCGGGTTAATTTTGTCTGGCTAATGTTATCAGCCGCTACTTTCCAAACCACACTGGCTTAACAAAAATATGCCTGTTTAATGGCTTAGGTTGAGAACTTGGAGCTGGCGAGCACCCGCCTGGGAATAATTTTAACCTGTGCTGATAACTAATCCTGTTACGGATTAAAGCTAGCTATCTATGACTGCTTCTACCTGGTTGTCCAGTTTTGAAAGAGTCCTTGGCTAATAGCGTCTACAAGTTCTTAGCTTAACTTTTATTTCGCTACTCTGCTACAAAATATGCCGATCACACCTGACATCAATATTACGCAGGCAAATAAATATTCCGGCTTTCTCGCGGGCGAACAATCCCTAAAAAAGAGACGGTTTCAGAGAAACCCGGTTTCTGTGATGAAAGTTCTGACACTTCCCCGATTACTGGCGGGGCCCATCAATCGCATCTCTAGTCGGTGCAACACCTCCAGGGCCAAAGGAACTCGACGGCACTCTCGGAAGATTGAGATTGGGATTGGGAACTAAATCGCCGTTGCCGCCGCCAACAGTTCCACCCGTGGGAGACGCACTATTATTGGGACTGGTACTCGGCGAACTTCCCGGATTGAGATTATTCGGATTGGTATTCGGCGAAGTTGCTGGATTGGCATTATTGGGAGTGATATAGGGCGAACTTCCCGGATTGAGATTATTCGGATTGGTATTCGGTGCAGTTCCCGGATTCTGATTGGTATTCGGCGCAGTTCCCGGATTGGCATTATTGGGATTGGTACTCGGCGAAGTTCCCGGATTGGCATTATTGGGATTGTTGGGATTTGCCGTGCCTGTTGGAGTAGTTATCGGCGTGCCGACACCATCTCTGGTGATAGCGTTGGGGTTCGGGGGAGGAGGCGGAGCAGCCCCATTGGGGTTATTTGCAGGAGCATTGGCGGGGTTGCCCGCAACCGGAGCAGGGTTTTGGGGAGCAGCATTGCTGCCGCACAAGCTGACTAAATCAAAAGTTGTGCCGCCTCGGGTTTCGATGAAGCAAACCGGCACATTTACATCGGGGTTTGAGGCTCTGGGAAAATCGGCTGTTCCCGGCATGGGACGGCTAAAGGCAGCTTCAGCCATCAGTGGGGTCAAGGCCGCCGATAGAGCGGCGATTGTTCGCAATAATCTCATCAGCGTTTCCTCAAATGTTGAGCTGTGTTTGATCCAGTATTGCCCAGAAACTAGAAATTGTCTTCTTCCCAAAATAGGAGCTTTTGCTACTCCTGCTGATGTAGGCTGCGCCACTGAGCTTCAGAATTAAGACATTTGCATCTCAAGTAATTCCTGATGATAACGTTCCAACTCATGCGGTTGATGGATCAGCGGCTGAAGTTGGCCGTTGTGGAGTTGGTAGGCTTGTGTGATTCCAATGCGGCTGAGAAAGTCGAGGTCGTGGGAAATGACCCAGAGGGCGCTCTGAAACTCATTGACTCCATCAACAATCTGATTCACTGTTTCCAAATCCAAATTATTTGTTGGTTCATCTAAAATGAGCCAATCAATTTGAGAAATGCCGATCGCAGCCAGCCCTAATCTCGCTAACTCACCGCCGCTTAAGGCAGATGCAGGCTTGTTCACCTCATCATTGAAAAATAGAAAATTTCCTAATTGCTGTCGCAGCAATTGATAGTCTAAGTTTGGGTTTGCCATTTGCATATTTTCTAGGACTGTCCGAGAGCGATCGACCATTTCATAGCTTTGATCCAGATATACCCATTTTATGGCAGATTTTATGGCAATTTCACCTGCTTCTAAAATTGCTGGAGTTCTCTCCATTCCTAGAATGGCTTGAGCTAAACAGGATTTTCCTGAGCCGTTCTTTCCAGCAATAGCAATGCGCGAGTTTGACGATACATGAAGCTGAATATTTTTGATTAATCGGCGATATCCTAATCTCAAATCAGCACCTTGGATATCGATTAGATTTTTGTTTTTTTGATTGCATTCTTCTAATTTAACCCTGGTTGTTTTCGTCGTTCTGATTTGGGTTGCGGTAACTTGATTAGTTGCTTTTTGTACGGCGAGTTCATGTTTTTTCTTAGCACTTCCTGCCGTTACTTCAGCTTGTCGCTTCCACGCACCACTCGGAATGCTATCGGCACGTTTGCGACCTAGGCGGCGAGATTTAGCGGCTCGTTCTTGTTCGTGAGATGCTGATGTTTTCGCTCGCTTTAGTTCTTTTCGCGCTACTTCGTGGGCGCGTAATGCGGCTTGATGTTCGATTTCTTTTTGCGATCGATAGAAGGAGTAGTTGCCACCGTAAACCTTTAACTCCGCTGGCGTTAATTCCCAAATCGTATCGACGGTGCGATCGAGAAAAAACGGCTTGTGCGAGACAATAACGAAAGCACCAGAAAATTCTTGCAGTGCTGTCTGCAACTGTTCCAGGGTTAACAGGTCTAAATGATTTGTTGGCTCATCTAACAACAGAATATCAGGCTGCTTCGATAGAGCGATCGCCAAGCAAAGTTTCGTCAGTTCTCCACCGCTCACTGTGCCCAGACGCTGAGATAGCGAGACTTCCGAGGCAAACTTCTCCTCTAGCAACGTCGTCACCGTCCACCATTCATCCGAATGAGAAGCGATCCAGTCCAGTACCAATTCATTCGATGCAGACAGATTCAGGGTACTGACTTGAGGCAGATAGTAAACACTACCTGTCCTCGCGACTGTGCCAATCTGCGGGATTAGTTGTCCGGCAAGTAGCTTGAGCAAGGTCGATTTACCGCTGCCGTTGCGACCGACTAAGCCAATGCGCGATCCTTCATGAATCGCAACAGTGATATCTGCGAACAAAGTCCGTGTGGGTGCGACTTCGCAGGTCAAATTAGCTGCGTTGAGAATTGCTTTCTTTTGCATATTTCTGCTTCATGTGGGTTTGCTGAGCCGTCCTCGTAGTGCTGGACGCTCGATCGCAGTACGATCGAGAGGTCGCTACCCAATTCAAATCTCTGGCTTTTGTAGTGTTTAAAGCACAGAGCGTTGGAAATCGATCGGGATGGGTTAGCAACCAGCAGTTAGCTTCATGGCAGTAAGAATTGATAGACTACAATCAATTACAGTATATTACACGAGTTTTACGTTGTCAAGCCACAGATGTTTTGAATTCTGGGGTACAACGGATACAGTCTTGGACGCAAGGAATCTATTTTGACACCATCTGTAGTGGTAAGGCGCGCACTGTACATCATACTGGCTCTTCTTTACTTACTGTACTAATTTATCTAAAAATAATGGCACAAATTCTTATATAGCAAAAATTTCTGGTTTTGTTTTAGTTGATTTTAGCGGTTTTTTCTTAAATTCAGATATAGGTAAATTTTCAACTACTTAAACCAAGAGTTTGGCACAGTAAGGAAGAGGCGGATACGCTGTATGATGTCGGGTCGATCGGTCCGACATCATATAACAACTAACTTCCTTTAATACCGAATTCGCGGGTCAACGTAAGCGTTCAAAATATCAATTACAATGCTGGCAATTACGACAATTGCCGCAAAAAACACCACAATACCTTGAACAGTTGGATAATCGCGCAAGCTAATAGCTTCGTAAAGGCGATTTGCCAACCCGGGCCAAGAAAAAGTAACCTCTGTTAAAATAGCACCGCCCAACAGTGCAGCAAAAGTCAATCCTAAAACAGTAATCACCGGAATTAGTGCATTTTTCAGAGCGTGAGCCCATAAAATCTGGAATTCAGGAATGCCTCTAGCTCTAGCTGCTTCGACATAATCTGCTTGCAAAGTTTGCTTGAGATTCACCCTGACAATGCGCTCGAAAATGCCGCTCAAAAGAATCCCCAACGTCAAACTTGGAAGTGCCAAATAATGCAAACTTGTGAGAAACTGACCAGGGTTAGCACTCAGGAGACTGTCAATCGTGTATAGTCCTGTGTACCCTTCGGGGGCGGGGAATGTGACGGGAAAGCGAGTTCCCAAGGGAAACCATCCCAACTGCACTGCGAAAATTAATTGCAAAACCATGCCGGCCCAAAAAGCGGGCAGCGAGTAAGTGATAATGCCAAACAAACGGCCTGCAGCATCGAAAATAGTGTTGGGGCGAGATGCTGCCAGGGAACCGATACTGATGCCGACAATTAAAGCTATGGCCATGCTACAAACTGCTAATTCCACTGTAGCGGGGAAATAATCTCCGATAATTTGCCACACGGTTTGTCCGCGAGTGGTGATGGAGGTTCCCAAGTCGAAGCTCAACAAGTCTTTCATGTATTTGAGATATTGCTGCCACAGGGGTGCGTCGAGGCCGAGTTGAGTTCGCATGGCTTCTTTGGCGGCTGCGGGAGCTCGTGAGCCGAGAATGGCATCTATAGGGTCGCCCGGAGTGGCCCGCAACAATAAAAATACTGCTGTGGTGATTGTCCACAACATTAGCGGTGCGAGGAGCAAGCGGAGAAAAATATAAGATTGCAGGGCTTTGGAACGAGACATAATATTTGGGAATTGCCAATTGCGAAGTCATTAGTCATTAATCAGATGTTGAAGGCATCAGGCAGATGGAAGGCAGAAGATGGAAGAAACAGATATTTTATATCTGCGACTTCCGTGCCGCGAATCAGGGAAATTGAGCATTGCTAATAGACAGTTGAGTTGATTTTTGCGAAAAAGTCGATCGACTTTTTCGCAATTGGTGATTTTCCTATTCGCCCAGCAGCGATTCAAATGCAGCTTGCAAAGACTTGATATCGCCTACTCTGGCTACTAACAAGTTTTCGCTGCCGGCATCCTCCAGCCTGTGCCTCCAATACTGGATGCTATCGGAGTTGTTCATCCAGAAACTAATCACGGTGTCTACAACTCGATCGACATCCCAGCCCCGGTAAGGAGAAACTGTCTCCACGGATGCCACAAACGCATCGAGAGTACACTTCCAGTTTCCCAAGTATTCTACACCCGACGGCTGCTGTTGTTTCAGCAATTCCTGCTGCTGGTTAAAAAATGTTAAAGTTGGAGATACGCCCAGGATTTCAAATGTATAGTTCATGTCATCCTCCAGAAGTATTATTTTGCCCAAAGATTGAGCATCCAAAAAAGCCAAAAACGCTTTAATTTGCTGCTTTTGATGGAATGCAGATGCTTCAATTATCCTTTTGGTACTCGATGGCTTACGCCCCGCTACGCTAAGGGATTTTGGCGGCTTATCTTATTAATAGCAAATTTTTTAACAGCCGATTGTCACAGAATTTACATTTGTCCTGGCACTGTAGAAAAAAATAAAATCAATTTTTGATTAACTAGGCGTAAGGAAGACAATGCCTACCCGGAGAAAGTGAGACCTTTTAGATTTAAAAGTTTAGATCAAAAAATTGAATAATTGGCAATGACTGATGACGGGCAGAGTGTGGAGCACAGGCCTAAAGTAGCTTTTTTTATGGAGTGTGACTTTTTGACCGGGAGTCCCTAGAGCGATCGCCACATTCAGGCAAGTAGTGCCATGATTAATGTTACAAGTTTTTACACTAGCGGTGGAAACCTCAGCCCCGTTTTGAGTTGCCGACCACCGCACTTCACTCTTGCTGTACAACTTTGTAACTTATATCTAGGGCATCTTTTAAACGACAAACGATACGTAAACTCGGTAGGTGTCAGAATATTGATGTTATTGAAAAATCTGAGCAGTTGTGTGATGAAAAGCTCGCCCAAGATGTCACTAAGCCTAGTTTTGTTGATACCGCTGGTGGTGCAAATCTCCGTAGCAGTCGGCGTGACAGGATGGCTGTCGTTTCGCAACGGCCAGAAAGCTGTCAATGACCTTGCTACGAGGTTAAGCTTGGAAGTTGCAGCGAGGACGAAAGAAAATTTCCGCAGTTTTGGGGATGTGTCTCATTTATTCCTGCAAATGAATACTGCTGCGATCGCCTCTGGAAACTTAGACCCGGAAGACCTCCCCAACTTAGAGCGCTATTTGTGGAACCAGACCAAGCTGAGCGATCGAAATACAACCATCTACTACGGCGACGAACAGGGCAGATTCGTCTTGCTCAAGCGAGAAGCAGAACACTTAGTATACATCAGAGATGAATCAACCGCTCCAAACCGCCAAATTTATCGCCTGGATAGCCAAGGAAATCGCACGGAGCTAATCAAAACCGTCCCCTATGACCCCCGTACTAGACCGTGGTACAAAGCTGCCAAACAGTCAGGCAAAGCCACTTGGTCTCCTATCTACACCTTCGCAGCACCGCCCGTGCTGGGGATTACGCCGGTGATGCCCATCTACAACCAAACGGGTAGCCTGCAGGGGGTACTGGCAATTGACCTGACTCTTTCTCAAATCAGCGATTTTCTCAAAAGCATCAAAATTAGCCCGTTGGGACAAGTCTTTGCGATCGAACGCAGCGGGGAAATAGTCGCCAGTTCCACAGACGAATTGCCCTTTGTCACCGACAAAGACGGACAAAAACGGCTGTTGGCGACACAGAGCAAAAATTTGCTAATTCGATCGGCCTCCACATACTTGCAAAAACGATTTGGTAGTTTTGAACAAATTGACAACCCAGGACAGTTTACCTTCGAGATAGACGGCAAACGTCAATTCATTACCGTTGCTCCCTTGCAAGACGGCCGCGGCCTCGATTGGCTGATTGTAGTCGCAATCCCGGAAGCAGACTTTATGGAGCAAATTAATGCCAACACTCGCACAACTATCTTATTGTGCTTTTTTGCCTTCGTACTGGCGATCGCACTCGGAATATTTACCACTCGCTGTGTTGTCAAACCGATTACTCGATTGCTGGAAGCTTCCAAAGCTTTAACCAAAATGTCGGAGTCATCCGACTTCACCTCTGCAGAATTAAACGGCGAAGTCGAAGTTCAAGGCGTCAAAGAACTCGGCTTTCTAGCTCAGTCTTTCAACCAAATGGCCCGACAATTGCGATCGTCTTTTATTGCCCTAGAACAAACCAACTCTAGTTTAGAACAGCGAGTAGCAGAGCGGACTGCCGAACTCGAAGCCGCCGAAGCAGAATTGCGGGCTTTGTTTGCAGCCATGAACGAATTAATTATAGTTGTGGACTCCACTGGTCGCTACTTAAAAATCGCGCCTACAAATATTTCTCTGCTCTACAAACCAGCCGAAGAATTAGTTGGCAAAACACTCAAAGATGTGTTTCCGCAAGCTACAGCCGACAATTTTATCAACCACATCCGAGCAGCTTTAGATACTCAGCAAACTGTCAGCATCGAGTACGATTTAACCATTGACAACCGCGAAGTTTGTTTTGCCGCCAGCATTTCACCGCTTTCAGAAGAATCCGTAATTTGGGTGGCCCGCGACATTACCGAACAGAAGCGAGCCGAATCGGCGCGACGCCAAAGGCAAAAACAATTGCTCAAACAAAATACGGTTTTGGTAGAACTGGCAAGAAATAAAGCGCTGTATCGAGGCGATTTGCAAGTAGCTTTGAGGCAAATCACCGAAGCGGCCGCTCATACCCTAGATGCAGAACGAGCCGGAGCATGGTTGTACGATGAAAGCCGATCGAAACTGCAATGTCTCGACCAATTTTACCGCAGCAACCACCAGCATTCCCAAGGTAATGAACTCGCAGCAGCAGACTATCCAGCTTATTTTCAAGCTTTGGAAGAACACCGGACGATCGCAGCCGACGACGCTCTTTCAGACATTAGAACGAGAGAATTTGTGGCATCTTACTTTGCACAAATGGGTACTACATCAACCTTAGATGCACCGGTGCGGCTGGGAGGACAAACAGTTGGAGTCATCTGTATCGAGCAAGTGGGAACTCCTCGCAACTGGACATTAGAAGAACAAAATTTTGCTGCTTCCCTGGCAGATTTGGTATCATTGGCGATCGAAGCCAGCGAGCGCGATCGTACACAAATCGCTTTGCGCCAAGCAGAACAAAAATATCGCAGCATCTTTGAAAATGCCGTCGAAGGCATTTTTCAAAGAACCCCCGAAGGCCAATTCTTGAGCGTAAATCCAGCTTTAGCGCGCATCTACGGCTACGCCACTCCCGAAGAATTAACATCAAATCTCACAAACATCAGACAGCAAGCTTACGTCAATCCTCAGCAGGGCGACAAGTTTATGCGGGTGATGGAAGAATTCGGAGAAGTTTCGGGGTTTGAGTCAGAAGTTTACCGCGTTGACGGCAAGGTAATTTGGATTTCCGAAAGCGCGCGTGCAGTGTGCGACGCCGACGGCAAGGTACTCTACTATGAAGGCAGCGTCGAGGATATTAGCGATCGCAAAGTCTTTGAATCCGCCTTGCAACTCGCCCTAGAAGCAGCCGAAGCCGCTTCCACCGCAAAAAGCGCCTTTTTAGCAAACATGAGCCACGAACTGCGAACACCTCTGAATGCCATCATCGGCTACAGCGAAATGCTCCAAGAAGAAACCGCAGAATTGGGCTACGATGAACTCACCCCAGATTTAGACAAAATTCGCTCTTCCGGCAGACACTTGCTATCACTAATTAACGACATTCTCGACATTTCTAAAATCGAAGCCGGCCGCATGGATCTTTACTTAGAAACCTTCGACATCGCCGCCTTGATTGAAGATGTCGCATCTACGGCCGTGCCACTAATTGAGAAAAACGGCAACACTCTAAACTTGCACCAAATTAGCAATATCGGCACTATGCACGGTGACATTACGAAATTGCAACAGATTTTATTAAATTTGCTGAGCAATGCCGCCAAATTCACTCAAAACGGTACAATTACCCTCACCGCTAGCCGAGAACAGATTGGGGGCGACAGCAGCGAAGCAAAACAAGAAAACACTTCTGAACCTGTAGCAAGCTCTCAATCTTCAATGGCTAGTAAAGAATTTTTAGTTGTGAATTGTATAGATACAGGAATTGGGATGACTCCCGACCAGTTGCAGCACATTTTCCAACCCTTTACCCAAGCAGACGCTTCCACCACCCGCAAATACGGCGGCACCGGTTTGGGACTAGCAATCAGCCAGCGTTTTTGCTTAATGATGGGCGGCAATATTTCCGTAAAAAGTCAGGAGGGTGTTGGTTCTACTTTTACCATTCGCTTGCCGATTAATCTGCAAAATTAGGGATCGTAACTGTTACACCGGCTCGGCATGGAAAGTAAAAATTACTAACTCCCAATTACCTTTGAATGCTTCTCGGATCGAGAGCGTCCCGCAGCCCATCCCCCAATAAATTAAACGCCAACACAGTCAAAATAATCAGTATCGCCGGAGGCCAAACCAACCAAGGCTGCAACACTAAAATTGAAGCATTAGTAGACAGGGATAATAAATTTCCCCAAGAAGGGTCGGGCTGTTGAATTCCCAAGCCAATTAAACTCAAAACCGACTCCGCCACAATAAAACCCGGAACCGACAAAGTAGCAGAAATAATTACATAAGTAGCAGTTTGTGGCAAAACGTGGCGGACAATAATATAAATTGGATTGGCGCCCATTGCCCGCGCCGCTTGCACGAATTCTAGCTGTTTAATTGACAGTACCTGACCGCGAATCACCCGCGCTAAACTCGCCCAACTGATAAATGAAGTAATCAGCACAATCAATATAAATCGTTGAGCACTTGTCAATCCCGGTGGCAATACTGCTGCTAGCGCTACTAATAAATAAAGACCGGGAATCGTCATCAATACTTCGGCGAAACGCATTAAAATACTATCAATCCAACTGCCGAAATAACCAGATATGCCTCCGATTAACAATCCCAAGGGAAAAGAAATCGCTATTCCTACTAAACCGATGCTGAGGCTAATTCTGCTGCCGTGTACTAAGCGACTGAATTGATCGCGAGCTTGTTCATCCGTGCCTAAAAGATTAATTTGGCCTTCTCCTGTAGTGCCAAATAGGTGTCTGTCTAAAGGCAAAATTCCTAAAAACTTATAGGGAGAAGCTTTGACAAACAAACCGACAGCAGAGGGTTTTTGCCAGTCTACGATTACCTCGCGAGCGCCGGTATTCGCATCCACTGGACCCTGAGTAGTCGGATAAACGTGGGGCCCGATAAATCGCCCGTCTTGGGTAGTTAAATGAATCTGAGTCGGTGGCAGCAATGAACCGTTTAATTGAGAGTCATAGGGGTCGTAAGGTGCCACAAATTCGGCGAAAAGTGCGACTGTATAAAAAATTAACAGTAGCATTGCTCCCAACCGAGCTAGAGGATTGTTTCTAAGATTTTGCCACCATTTCATAAGTTTTTAGGTTGAAAATTTTAAGTGGGTTAGTAATAAAGACTAAAGTTCTTAAAGTGCTTTGTAGAGACTTTAGTCTTTTCTTAATGGACTCAGCAGCCAAAAGTTAATTCCTGACTTATAAAAGTTTTCATAATTGAATTACTTACTACAAAAATTAGACTACTTGTGTTCATCTCCGACCAAGATTATTCTAGTTTCATCTTCTGCTATTTTTCCCAATTCCTCGCCGCTAAAAGGATTGTAGAAAAACGAGCCTGTTTGGGGCGGCAATTTGGGATTGAGTACAATTTCTACTATACTTTTTACAACCCCAGTGAGCGGGATTGCTAAGATAACTCCCAACAATCCTCCGACTCTTCCTCCTAAGAGCAAAGCTGTGAAAATAATTACCGGACTTAATCCGGTGAGATTGCCCATAATTCGGGGAGCTACTAAATTATCCTTGATTTGCTGAAGACCGATCGCCACTACCAAGACTTGCAGCGCCAGCCACCAATCAATAAACGCTACAATTATACTAACAGTGCCAATTCCCAAAGTTGCTCCAATAAACGGAATTATTTCCGTCAATCCTATAAACACGGCAAACAACAGAAAAAACGGCACTTGCAGCCACCAAAAAGCCAGAGTCAACGAGATGGCCATAAATAGTCCCAGCAATAACTGTCCCGATACAAATCGCTGGAGGTTTCTCTCCAAAGTCTCTGTTAAAACATAGCGAATGTCTGGGGAAAAAATGCTGGTCAAACCCTGCCACACTCTTTGCCCGTCTAGGAGCATATAAAAGGAAATCACTACAATAAAAATCAAGTCCAAAAACCAGTTAACAGTACCGACAACTAAGCCTAAACCCGTACCGGCGATCGCCTGGACTTGTCCCTGGACTCTAGCTGACAGTTGCTGCTCGAATATTTGCACGTCAAACGGTAAATTGCGCTCAGCACTCCAGGCTTGAAATTCACCTAGCTGCAGCCGCCCCGACTCCAGCAATTCCGGCAACCTCACCCCCAACTGGCTCGCTTGGCTGAACACCGGCGGCACAATAGTTAAACCGATTACTACTACTACCACACCTGCGGTTAAATAAACTAGGCCCGCAGCTACTCCCCGTGGCAAAAATACTTGCAGTCTTTTTACTGCATAATTTAATAAAAATGCAATGAGTCCCGCTGTTACTAAAATGCTCACCAGTTCCCCAACATAACTGACAGCAGTTAGGGTAAACCATCCCGTCACTAGCACTAGCAGCCAAGTAATTAGAAACTGTTGGAGGGGAGAAAAGAGACTATTCATTTTGATTTTTTTTAAATAAAGTGGCACAATTTTTTCATCATATGTGCCGTATTATACAATAAACACATGAGAGTATAGATTAGGAATAATCAGTTCAAGATTAGACTGACTTTTCTGTGCATTGATAGATAGGTGACGGCTAAGGCAGTTAGGGAGACACAATGCCAGCCCGATCGACCCCACAATCCGAAATCACTCTAATATTCAGTATGCCCCACAGACCGATCAAATTAAATGTCGATCGTACAAACTCGGATCAATTCGCCATTGTAAGGTGAAAGAGCACCACACTCACCCAAAAGGGGGACGCGGGATTGCTGAGGCCATCCGCTAAAATGAATCCAATATAAAAACCGCAATCTTTCTTTACAATCAAAAAACCACAGGCTAATAGCGGCGAGAGGAACTACCGTGACCAATCAAATTTTTTCAGAAGCGGAAGAAAAGCAACCCCTTCCCCCCGTGCAGAGCGGACGCGACAAGAACTCAGCAGTGGATGTACCTGAAAGTGGGGTCTCAGAAAACTCTCGCTGGTCATTCTCCGGTGAGGAAGATGAACGAGAAGTTGCCCTAGAAGCTCCAGAAATGGAGGGGGAACAATCAGAAGAGTGGGAACCAGAAGCACCAGAAGTTGGGCCCCGTAAAGAAATCAGGTGGCCGGCCTTGTTGGCGGGCGCGGGGGTTGGCGTGGCTGCAACGCTGCTAGCAGTAAACTTGACTGGGGGCAAGCAGAGTTCACCTCCGGCAGCTCCAATTCCATCGGCAACTCAGCAGGCGACAGCTCCGACGGTGACAGTGGCGCCTGTGGAATCTGCCCAGGTGGGTGAAACTCTGGAAGCGACGGGCGCGGTGGCAGCCTATGACTTGCTGCCGGTACTGCCACAGGCCAACGGTTTGCAAATCAAGCAGGTGTTGGTGAATGAAGGGGATGCCGTAGAAAAAGGTCAGACGATGGCGGTTTTGGACGATTCGGTGCTACGATCGCAAATTGCCGAAGCGCTTGCGGGAGTACAATCGGCCAATTCTACGGTAGAACAAGCCGAAGCTCAGGTACAGCAAGCTCAGTCAGCCCAACAAGAAGCCCAAGCCGGCGTCGCTCAAGCCCAAGCTGGCGTTGAAAAAGCCATCGCTGACGCAGCGCAAGCTAGAACAGGCGTCGGGCAGGCAAGGGCAGGTGTGGAACAAGCTAAAGCAGGTGTCACTCAAGCTAAAGCAGGCATTGCCTCCGCTCAGGCTAAATTAGATCAAGCTCAAAGAGAAGTAAATCGCACCCAAGATTTGGCGACCCAGGGAGTAATTAGTCAACAAGATTTAGAAAGACGCAAGACAGAGCGGCAGACTGCTGTTCAAGACTTGAACAAAGCTAAAGCTGACTTGAATACAGCTTTGGAAGAACAGAATAAAGCAGCGGAAGAAGTGCAATCTTCTCTGGCTAAAGTAGCTACTGCTGAAGCTAATATCAGTACGGCTAGAGCCGCCCTCGCCAGCGCTCGTGCAAAAGTGAATACGGCCGGAGCGAGTGTCAGCAGTGCCAGAGCAAATGTCGGAAATAACGCAGCAAGTGTCCGCAGCAATGATGCCCAAGTCAAACAGTTACAAACTCAACTAGAACAAACAATTGTTCGAGCGCCAGATAGTGGCACTGTGGCTGAAAGAATTGGTCGAGTTGGTGATGTTTCTTCGGGAAGTCAAAAACTCTTTTCGATTATTCGCGGCAACAAGCTGGAACTGCAATTGAAAGTACCGGAAACTCAGGTTTCGCAAGTCCGGCCGGGAACAGCAGTGCAAATTACTTCTGACTCTGACAAGCGGATTAAGTTGTCAGGAACTGTGCGAGAGATTTCGCCGCTAGTTGACCCGCAAAATCGACAAGCTACGGTGAAGATTGATTTGCCAGCAAGCGAGTTTTTGCGATCGGGAATGTTTTTGCGCGCATCTATTTCGACCGCAACGGCTCAAGGTTTGAAAGTGCCTGCTAAAGCTATTGTGCCGCAACCTGACGGCAGTTCTATTGTTTATAAACTTGTGGGCGAGGACAAGGTACAGGCTCAACCAGTGGAAGTTGGGGAAATTTCCGGGGGTGCTGTGGGCGATTTGACTGCTGCTAAGGTGGTGGTTAAAAAGGGTTTGAAGGCGGGCGATCGGGTGGTTGTTACTGGGGCTGGTTTTCTTAAGGATGGCGCTGAGGTTAAGGTTACTAAATAGTTATTGGTTAGGGCTATTTAGAGTTAGGGTTATTTAGAGATTATTGCCTTTTTTTTGCCCCAGATGAAGGCTGATCGACGCCGATGAACGCAGATAACCACTGCCAATATTTCGATTGCGCACGTCTACGGAGATTGCATAATTAAAGCAAAGTTAACAGTCAACAATCACGGACGGTACAACCGGAATTGATATCAATTATGTCTTTGGTAAATATCAGTTTCTAACTTTCTGGGAGATCTGTTCGTACCGGCAGCCTCACGCTAAACCTTGCTCCTTGTCCCTCACCTGAACTTTCTGCACCAACAGTACCGCCGTGGAGTTCTACTAAATGACGGACGATCGAGAGTCCTAGCCCCAATCCAGCCTCTCTGCGAGAGAAACTACTATCGGCCTGACGGAAGCGCTCGAACACATAGGGGAGAAAATCAGGGTGAATGCCCTTACCAGTATCGCTAACTTGGATTTGAGCCATGCCATCAATGTAGTCTAATGCGACTTCAATTCTTCCTCCGGCTGGGGTGAATTTAATCGCGTTTGAAAGTAGATTCCACACTACCTGTTGTAAACGGTTTGGATCGCCCAATACGTTTAGTTTTAAAGGAGTTAGCCTGCATTCCATTTGAAGATTTTTCGCTTCTGCTGCCAAACGAACCACCTCGATCGCATTTTCAACCAGTGGATTCAGCTCAATTTCAGAAGCATTGAGCCGAAATTGGCCTGTGGTAATCCGCGAAACGTCTAAGATGTCATCGATGAGCTGGTTTTGTGCTTTGGCGGCGCGCTCGATCGTTTTTAGCGCCTCCTCCGTTTTAGCCTGGTCAAATTTTTTCAGGCGCAGCAACTGTGCCCACCCAATCATCGCATTGAGCGGCGTCCGCAGTTCGTGAGAGAGGACGGACAAAAACTCATCTTTGATGCGGTTGGCATCCTCAGCAGCCGCACGAGCCAATTGTGCTTGAATCCGAAGGTTGCGTTCTGTCTCTAACTGTTTTTGCTCCGTAATATCCTCGATCGCCAACAGAATCATCTGTGTATCGCCGATGGGAGGCATTTTGCGGCCATTGAGCAGCATTATTTTATGCCCGATATGCTCAAAGTCATGCTCGACTTCAAAATCTTGAAACTCGGGATTGCCTGCCAGAATTTGTGTTAGGAGCGATCGCAACTTGGGAAGATTCCACTGTCCATTACCTAGATCGAACAATGAGCGCTGCTGTGTTTGACTCGGCGTCACCTGAAACGTCTCGTAGAAAGAACGGTTGGCGGTGATCGCCTGCAGGTTTAGATCCAAGACTACCAACGGTACCCGCACGGTTTCGACGATCGTTTCGGCGTAGTTTTTCGCTTCCATCAACTGCTGGGCGCTGACTTTGAGATCGTGGATATCCACCAACATCACCACAGCCCCATCAATCTTGTGGTCGATCGTGCGATACGGTCGAATATGCAGATCGTACCAACGACCCTCTCGATCTTGAACCTCCTGAACTTTCAAATTGAGGGTGCGGATCACGTCTACAATCATTGGCTCTAACTCCGGCACTATCAACTTGTGAGTGATGTCGCTCACACAGCGCCCGACATCGCTAGAAATCAAGTTGAAGATGCTTTCGATTGCGGGCGTAAACCGGCGGATTCGCAGGTCGCCTCCCACCATCAGAATCGGAATATTGATGGTGCTGAGCAGATTCTGTAAATCGTTACTCACCTGAGTTGATTCAATATTGCGCCGCTGCAATTCGTCATTAATCGTGTTCAGTTCTTCATTGGTTGCCTGAATCTCTTCTTTTGCGGTTTCGAGTTCCTCATTTGTACTTTGCAACTCTTCGTTGTTCGACAAAATCTCCTCGTTGGCGGCTCTCAAATCTTGGTTAGCGGCTTGATGTTCTTGGACGATCGATTGCAGGTGGTCTTTGGTGTTTTTGAGTTCTTCTTGCAGCCTCGCAATCTCCAAACTTTCACCCTCTAAAGCATCAGAGTTGACTCTAGCATCGTTTACAGCAGCAGGCATTGCAGGGATCGGCGACTCGTCTTGAAACAAAACTAAAAAATAGTTTTTTGTGGCAGCGCCTGTTGGGAATGGAATCACATTAATTTTGACCTGGCGGATGCGATCCCTTTCTCTAATTTGCAAGCCTTCGCGCGCGATCGGCAACTGCTGCTTGGAGGCCTGTTCAATTGCAGTGCGGAGTTCGACGCGCAATCCTTCTTTTGCCATTCTCAGCAAATTCAAGCTAGCCCTACCGGGAGACGGTTCTAGGTAGGCATTCGTCTGTCCTCGAAATTGCAGAATCTCCCTGGCGGTGTTAATCACGACGCCGACAGGCGCATAGTGATTCAAAACAATGCGATCGGCCTGTTTCTCAATTTCCATTTCATTTAAGCTTTCCGTCAGCAGCGGTGGAAAGTTGACGGCTGTCGCAGGATAGTTGCTAGCAGTTAAATCCATGCTGAGCCAATGCGACAGCAGTTTTTTAGTATAAATTTTGTTCTTTTTGTCTAATAGCGCAAACAATTCTGAAAAGTCACCAACCGTTTCCGAAGTGCCTAACAGCAAAAAGCCCGCGGGCCGAAGCCCATAGTGGAAAATTGGCAGCAGCTTTTTCTGCAAAGGCGGGCCGAGATAGATCAGCACGTTCCGACAGGTGATCAAATCCATCCGGGAAAACGGCGGATCGCCGATCAGGTTGTGTTTAGCAAAGACGCAGAGTTCTCGCACCGGCTGAGCGATTTGGTATCCGCCCTCGACTTGCACAAAGAACCGATGCAGCCGTTGGGGTGAAATATCCGCGACTTGGACTGGCGTATAAAATCCGCGGCGGGCCTGGGCGATCGCATTTTCGCTGATGTCTGTCGCATAAATCTGAATCGGCAGGTCGGTACCTCGATCTGCTAAAAACTCTAACAAGCAGATGGCGATCGAGCAAGCTTCTTCACCGGTTGAACAGCCGGCCACCCAAATTCGGATCGGTGTTTTCGGTGATTTATCTTTGACGATTTCGGGAAAAACTTTGCTGCTTAAGGCCTCAAAGCTTTCGGGGTCACGGAAAAAGCTGGTGACATGAATGAAGATATCGTGATAAAGCGCCGTTACTTCTGTCGGGTTGTTTTGGAGATATTCGGCATAATCCTCGATCCGTTCCAGCTTGTACAGCAACATCCGCCGCTGCATCCGCCGCTTCAAGGTGGTTTGTTTGTAGTGAGTAAAATCAACTCCTGTAACGGCGCGCAGCAAAGAGTATATTGTGGCGATCGCATCTTTAGTTTCGATCGCATTTTCGCTGGTGGTTGATTCTGCAGCAGACCCCTCGGCAATATAGGGATGACGGCCGATCTCTGCTATTTTCTGGGCAATTTTTTCCGGTGTCAAGATAAAGTCTACCTGTCCTGTAGCCACTGCAGTGTTCGGCATACTGCTGACTTGTGCCGATTCTTCACATTGGGCAAAAGTAATACCGCCCGCGGCCTTAATCGCTTTTAACCCTTGGGCACCATCGCTGTCGCCCCCGGACAAAACGACGCCGATGGCTTGGTTCCCGCGTTCTGCGGCGAGGGAAAGCAGAAAAGTATCGACGGACATAAATATCCCGCGTACTCTGCCGCGAGGTGTTAGCTTCAGCACCCCTCGATCGATGGTCATGCTGACATTCGGGGGGATCACGTAGACCTGATTCGGTGCTATTTGCATCCCATCTGTTATCTCCTGCACGGGCATCTGGGTCGATCGACCCAGAATCTCACTCAACACACTTTCCTGAGTCGGCAACATATGCTGAATTATTACAAACGCCATGCCGGTATCGATCGGCAAATGCCTGAGTAATTCGGTAAAAGCTTCCAATCCACCCGCAGAGGCTCCTATCCCGACGACTGGAAATAACTCGTTTTGATTGTTCTGTTGCTTTCCTTCAGCTTTCATAACAGCTTGAGTTTGAGATTTCTTGGATTTCTTTTTTTCAGTCATTTTTTATACCCTGTTTTTTACTGTCTAAATAAATATTATGAAAAAAAATTTTTTATTTTTATTATATCTAATATAGCTATCATAAAATGAAATCTTACCCATCTACCAGAGGATATATTGAGGCGCACTATGCGCGTGCGATTTTCAAATTATTATTATTATTATTATTATTGATAACTATACTGCCTGGATAAACGGGGACAATCGTGATGGTTGAAGTCTGCCATTAATTTTACTAATTGTACTCTGAAAATTTGATAAAAAGTAAATTTTCTACATTCTGCGATCGTAGCAATTCTATGAAGTTTTCCCTAAATTCCAGTTCCCCTAAATCCACCAACTCATCAAAAAAATTCAAACCCAACTCTTGTCCGCCCTTCTCAAGCAGTGGGGCTAGGGAGAAGTTACGGGAAAAGAAAACTGTACAATTAAGTAGATAAACTTAAGAAAACAGAACACCCTAAAGAACGGCAATTAATTTCGTTTTTAGGCAGGTTGTGGCATCGCAAATTCGCTAGTGCCCCGTCGATGTAAACTAAGATGATTTTCTAAGTGTCTCATCACGACTTATTGAGGCATTTTTACCTTTTTAGTCATTTCCAGGGTATCGTCGATCGGTCGTTGCCAATATTGCTCAAATTCAGCAAATACCTCATGAACTTCTTCTGCTTTTGAAGTTTGAAGCTGTTAATTGGCCGAGAGAATCTAATAAGTGAATTTTTTTAATCTTCCCAAAGTCCGGCAATCCTAGCTAAAGTCGTAAAGAAAAGTAACAAAGATATATTTTAATTGGCTTCGGGAAATTAGGGAACTCCCAGCAGCACGGCAAAGTTCTGATTCTCAAGACAGGCTGCGGGGGGTAACGGCTGTGAGAAAGGGCTATTCTGCGGTGGCGCTACCGATGTTGCTGAGGAAAGTGGACGATCGCGAGTTTATGGTGCGATCGTTTGTGGCGATGGGATGGCGGCACAGTCAAACAGCGGACTCAATGGCTGCGCTGTTAAAAATGATGCAGTGCGATCGCGCGATCGGAACGTGCGCGCAGAAGCCGCTAACTCTTTGTCAAGGTTCGGAACCGAGGCGATTGCTCATTTAGTGGCAGCTTTTGCCCGCGATGACAATTGGCTCGTCTGCGGCAGTATCATGGCTCGGTTGTGCGATCGGCGATCGGCCAAAATTGATTGTCCCCATGCTATACTCAAAATCAGAAAATAGTTGTACAATGTTTTTCTAGTCATTTTTTACCGCTGCGCCTCCAAAGTCAAAGAAGGTGAAAACAGGTAAAAAACACTAAGCGCGGGCGTAATTCAGTGGTAGAATGTCAGCTTCCCATGCTGAACGTCGTGGGTTCGAGTCCCACCGTCCGCTTTGACTGAATTTTCATAGAAGTATGAAAATTAATTAGTGCTATAAATTCAATCTATGGCTTCTTTCTTAACCGCTGCTTTATATAAGTTCGTTGAACTACCTGATTTTGCTGAGCTGAAAGCACCGCTACTCGATTGTTGCAACAACAACAACGTCAAAGGCACTATCTTGCTGGCCCAAGAAGGCATCAATGGCACGATTGCCGGCTCATCCGAGGGCGTACACGCAGTGCTGGCATTCTTGCGTAGTGACCCGCGTTTTGCGGATCTCGTGCACAAGGAATCGTTATCGGAAAAAGCACCTTTTTACCGCCTGAAAATACGCTTGAAGCGCGAAATCGTCACGATGGGAGTACCGGACATTAATCCCCGCCTCATGGCTGGCAAATATGTTAAGCCGGAGGAGTGGAATAAGCTGCTTGACGACCCCGATGTTGTCGTGGTTGATGTGCGTAATGACTTCGAGGTATCTATGGGTACTTTTGAAGGTGCTATTAATCCAAAAACAAAAAGCTTTTCTGAGTTACCTGAATGGGCGCTGCGGGAAACTGCTTTACGCACTAAACCCAAGGTGGCAATGTTTTGCACGGGTGGTATTCGCTGCGAGAAATCTACTGCTTTTTTGCGTAGTCAAGGTTTTGATGAAGTCTATCATCTCGAAGGCGGAATTTTAAAATATTTGGAAACGGTGCCGGAAGCAGAAAGTCGTTGGGAAGGCGAATGTTTTGTCTTTGATGAACGGGTTTCTGTTGGTCAGGGGTTAAAGCCGGGAAACTATGAACTTTGTCGCGGTTGTCGTCACCCGATTAGTCAGGAAGATAAGGCTTCGGAATTATTTGTACTTGGTGTGAGTTGTCCTCATTGTCATGACTCAAAAACTGAAACCAAAAAACAAGCCTTATCTGAACGTCAACGTCAGATTGAGCTTGCTAAGCGTCGCAACCAAGTACATATAGGCGCGCGCTACGATGCGAAGGAAAAATTAGATGGTGCGATCGACTAATATTATTATTCACTAAGCTCAAAGAAACCCGGTTTCTACGAAAAATCTTGTTTGGCGACGAGAAATATCGAAAGAAACCGGGTTTCTGACCCGAAAAACCCGATCGCGCGATCGACTAAACATATAATATGTCAGCAACATACCCGATTTTGTATTCCTTCCGCCGCTGTCCCTATGCTATGCGCGCGCGCTTGGCCTTGATGGTTAGCAATCGGGTGTGTGAGTTGCGGGAAGTTGTTTTACGAGACAAACCACCAGAGATGTTGGAGGTATCTGCCAAAGGTACAGTACCAATATTAATTGATGTTGACGGGCGGGTACTCGATCAAAGTATCGATATCATGTTGTGGGCATTGAGACAACACGATCCTGAAAAATGGTTGATGCCACAGCTAGGTTCTGTTACAGAAATGCTGGAACTAATTGCTCTATTTGATGATAGGTTTAAATATCATCTTGACCGTTATAAGTACCCCGATCGTTATCCAGGCGTTGATGCACAAATACATCGCTATGAAGGTTCTTTATTCCTGGACAAACTCAATGCACAGTTAAGCGCCACTAAATATTTATTTGGTAATAATGTAGCATTGGCTGATATGGCGATCGCACCTTTTGTCCGTCAATTCGCTCATACGGATCGAGCTTGGTTTAACGAACAGCCTTGGCCACAGCTACAAGCTTGGTTAGCAGGGTTTACAGACTCGGAAATTTATAGCAGTGTGATGCAGAAATATCCGAAATGGGAATCCGGTAATCCAGGGGTTATTTTTCCTTCCTCGTAATTACTTATTCTTATTCGCTGCCCGCATATTTATTAATTCTCAAAATGTTATTTGCCATGCTAAACTTATTGTTTTGAGAATACCAGATTTACCCAAAGCATCCAGGGTACAAGCCCCCGGATTCATCGGTGAATAAATAAAAAACCTGTATCCGATAAATAAGCCCCCGAATTTATCCGTGGGGTGAATCCTTCAATTCTTTAATTTAAAATCTAAAATCTAAAATCTAAAATCGATTGACTGTCATTTGACTAGAAAAGTGATGCAGGCAAAAATCGCATTTTGCTAAAATTTTTAACTGGAAAGGATTTATTGTAATCTAGTAAGTATTGTCAGGCTGAAATTATGATTGATGTTGGTTCGTTAGTTCGATCGCCCAGAAACGATTTGGGAGTCGGAAAAGTTGTCGAGGTATCGCGTACCGAGGCGGTAGTTGAATATTTTTGCTCAGTTAAAAACCGCATCCGCAAAACTGTACCCTTGGGCTTGCTGCAAGAAGCGAGACTTCAGCGCCAAACCCGCTGCTACCTCTGGAGTACAAGTCAGGAAAGATGGATAATTGGGCGAGTTTATGACTGGGATGAAGATAAATTAGAGTACGAAATTGACCTCCCCGACAGCCAAAGTTTGCAAGCTGTTGAAACCGAACTGTACGTTCGCTGCAATATCCCGATCGCCGATCCGATCGACATTTTAGCAGTCAAAGGCCAAGAAACGCCGTATTTTCACGATCGCCGATTGGCATTCGTTCAATCTGCGATCGAACAGCGGGCCGTCAGCCGCGGCATGACGGGTTTAATTTCTGCTAACATAGACCTCTATCCGCACCAAGTTGAAGTCGTCCGGCGCGTCCTAGAAGACCCAATCGTGCGCTATTTATTGGCAGACGAACCAGGACTCGGAAAAACAGTAGAAGCCGGCACAATTCTCCGCCAATTTCTGCTAGATGAACCCAACGGACGCGCTGTGGTACTGGTTCCGAAATACTTGCTCGAACAGTGGCGGCAGGAGTTAGAAAATAAATTCTATTTGTCTCATTTTGCTGACAGAGTGCAGCTTGTGGCTGTTAGCGACATCAATCAAATTAGCCGCAACGCCAACCTCGATTTTCTGATTGTTGATGAAGCGCATGATGTGGCTGCAATGGCAAATTCGAGCGATCGCGCTCAGCAGCAGTCGTTTGAACTCTGTCAGAAACTAGCTCAGAAAAGCAAAAATGTATTGTTATTATCTGCAACGCCAGTTCTCGGCCGCGAGCAAGATTTTCTAACAATGCTGCACTTGCTAGATCCCACAACTTACCGTCTTGATGACCTGGAAAGCTTCAAAGAACAGGTGCGAAACCGTCAAGAAATCGGTGGCGCTTTGCTGGATTTCCGAGAAAATGCCAAGCCTGCTGTTTTGAAAACAAAACTCGCTCAACTTCGCACTATTTTTGCCAAAGATGATTATTTAATCGGATTAGCAACAGAGTTAGAAAGTTGTTTGAAAACGAAAGAAACTGCTGAACAGGCTCGGCTTGTCCGAATTATTCGCACTCACGTTAGCGATACCTACCGTCTGCACCGCCGCATCCTTCGCAACCGCCGCGATGCGGTTGAAGATGTGATTTTCGATCGAGATGCTGTTCCTAAAACTGAGTACGATCTGAATGATGAACAGTGGTCTGAAATTAAAACCGTACTCGATAAATGGCGCACAGTAGCTCCCAAGTCGAGCGAATACCAGAGAATTTTTCTGCTGTTTTTCCGCGCTTCCGGTACTTGGCTGAATGTTTTAGAACGGGTGGTCAAAGCTCGTTTGCAGAAAAAATCGACTCCAGAACTCGATCGCGAATTTGGACAAAATGACACGGCAATTTTGACAAAAACGGCGCTGTTTCCCGAAGAAAGGGAAATGCTGGAAACCTTGCTCAACACCCTGGAAAAGCCCCAGGAAGGACTCGATCGACTGAGTTTGTTACGAATCGCGATTCTCCGATTTCTGGCAGTTGCTTTGAAGGTTCCGCGCGAGTATCACAGCAAACCTCGCGATTTGCTGTCGAGAATTCAACAGCAAATTAAACGACCGATTCCGGGCGAGCGTTTCCCGAAAATTGTGATTTTTACCAGTTTTACGGCAACTTGTAAAGAGATTGCGGAAAATTTAGCGAAAATCTTTGGTAAAAATGCGATCGCCAGCCATGAGACGAGCAAATCGGCTGATGATGTTGAGGCTAGTCTCAAGCGGTTTAAGACTGAACCGCATTGTTTTATCTTAGTGTGCGATCGATCGGCGGAAGTAGGGGTAAATCTACAAGTGACAGATTGGTTAGTTCACTTCGATTTGCCGTGGTTTCCCCGTCAGTTAGAACAAAGACTCGGCAGAGTCGATCGCATTGGCAGCAAAATGGGAGTCCAATTTTGTTTGTTTGCAGGCCCGGATTTGCCGGAGAGTCCCCACGAAGCTTGGTTTCAAGTTTTAAAAGATGGGTTTGATATCTTCAACAAATCTATTGCCAGCCTTCAGTTTTATGCTGAGGAAAAACTTCTCAAACTTGAAGAAAAGTTGTTTGCTGAGGGAGGCAAGGGCTTATCCAGCGAAATTGAATCGATTAAAACTGAAATCGAACAAGAGAAAATCAAAATAGACGAACAGTACGTTCTCGATGAAATTGATACTCTTGATGACAGCGCATCTCAGTATTTTGAAGCTCTCGACAACTGCGATGCTAAGCATAAAGAAATGCAGCGGGCTACTGAAGGTTGGTTGTGTCAAGCTCTTCACTTCAAACAAATCGAACATCCGAGTATATCGGGGTTGCTGCGCTATCAACCTACTCAAAAAACGTTGATTCCGTCCAACGATTTGAGAACCAGATTGATTCCTTATTGCCAGCAATATGGCAGTTACAATCGCCGCATTGCTTATCAGAATGCCGATGTCGCTCTTTACCGAATTGGTGAGGGATTGATCGATGCACTTGGCTCTTATATTCGCTGGGACGATCGCGGTCAAGCTTTTGCCATGTGGCGGCATGATGAAAGTTGGGATGCTGCGCCTGGGAAGGAGTGGTTCGGCTTTCAGTTTAATTATTCAATCCAGACTGATGTGCAGCCTGCCGAGCAAGTGTTGCAAGCACAAAACATCGAAAATTACAACTTAAAAGCTTTGCAGCGCCGCGCTGATTCTCTGTTTCTGCCAATTTTTGAAACTGTGTTTGTAGATGCTCGCAGCGAAGAAATGTCACTGGTGGAAGATGCGGAAATTCTGGCTATTTTGCAGCGGGCTTATAAGGGGAAAGGCGGGCCGAATCGGGATTACAATTTGTCGAAAAATCGCACGTCGCTGATTGATAGTTTTGTCGATCCGCTAGAATGGGATGATTTTTGCCAAAAGGGACGGGTGGTATCGGAGAAATTGCTGCGCGGGCGATCGGCTTTTGTGGAAATGTGCAATAGTTTCGCTGTCACTGCTGCTATCCAACTCGAAAACCGGGTGAATCAATTGCAATTGCGCTTGAATCGACTTTCTAAATCCGAACAACTTTTAGAATCGGTTTTAGCTGAGGAAATCAGTACGGAAAGTTTGTTGAGTGAAGCGGTTTTAGCTGGTATTCGCCGCCCGCACATGACTCTTGAGTCTGTGGGATTTATTGTGATTTCTGGGCGTCCTCCTGTAAAGTCGGAGGATGAAGGATAATTTGTTTGGGAGGGCGATCGCTCTTTTTGGGGCGATCGCTCTTTTTGAACCGCAGATGCAGGCGCATAAACGGGGATGAACGCAGATGGATAGATGGGGGATCAGTCTTATCTAAACTGCGGAAGTGACAGCTATTTTTAGGTGATGGGACTGCAAAAATGGTAAGATAAAAGCAGTAGTAATGAGTAGCATTAATTTAGTTAAAAGCCACGGTTCGGCTTGACATCAAAGTGCGTCGATCGCATGGAAATTGAACCGCACAGCCAAAATGAAGAAGTCTCCGATAAAAATTCTGCTCGTAGAGGACGATGGAGGGCTGAGTGCAACACTGGCTAAGGTGTTGGAAGCAAATCATTACGGGTTCGATCGGGCAAATGATGGACAAGCGGGCCTAGACTTGGCAGCAGCAATTGAGTATGACCTGATTTTGTTAGACGTGCAGGTTGCCAAACTAGATGGAATTAGTCTATGTCGGCAACTGCGATCGCAAGGCTACTGCAAACCGATCCTGTTAATCACTGCAAAGGATTCAGATGCGGAGCTGGTGGCTCTTTTCGATGCGGGGGCCGATGATTACATCAGCAAGCCTTTTGCTACGGAAGTATTACTGGCAAGAATCCGAACTTTATTGCGATGCAGTAAAGCACTTTCCCCAGCAGGTTCTACTCAGAATTCAGCAGCTAATACATTGACTTGGGGAGATCTTTGTTTAGATTTGGATGCTGGTAGAGTGACATTTTGCGAACAAATAATTTCACTGACAGCGACAGAATATAATGTGCTGGAATTATTACTGCGAAATCCCGATCGCATTTTTAGCCGCAGTGCTATTTTGGATCGTCTGTGGGGATTTGATGACGCACCAACCGATCGCGCTATTATCACTCATATTAAGGATGTCAGAAAGAAATTGAAGGCCGGCGGCTTAACTGAAGAAATCATTGAAACAATTTATGGCATGGGCTATCGACTGAAACCGTACCCCCAATCTGCGTCGTCTAATTCAAATAATCCTGGGATTGAGCGCACCCAAAAACCTCAATCTCGCGGGATAGATAAGTCTGAGAGCGACAAAGTTTTAGAGCGGTTTCGGGGAGGCTTCAACCAACAAATTGCTGTATTGAATCAGGCAAAAACTGCTCTATTAGTAGGAAATTTAGAAACAAAATTACAGCAATCGGCAAAACATGAAGCTCATAAATTAGCCGGAGCTCTCGGATCTTTTGGTTATCCCGAAGGCTCGAAATTGGCACGAGCTGCAGAGAATTTGCTAATAAACGATCGCTCTTTGAATGCTGACGAAATTACCCGCTTTTCGGAATTGGTGACAGGATTACATCAGGAATTAGCCACAACACCGATTACATCAACGGCTGCACCAGTTTCTACTATTTCAAATTTTAACTATCGGGTTTTGGTAGTTGATGATGATGCTGCATTAACGGAACGATTGAAAGTAGAATCGGAAGCTTGGGGATTTCGGATGAAAATTGCGCCGAATATTACTGCTGCCCGATCGCGTCTTGCTTTGTCAATGCCCGATGTGATGTTACTAGATTTAAGCTTTGCAGAGACAGAGGAAGATGGATTGACGCTACTGCCAGAACTGACCGAGCGATCGCCTACTCTTCCTATAATTGTCTTTACCGGACGAGATAGTCTTGCGGATCGTTTGGCTGTATCGCGCTTAGGTGCTAAGCAATTTCTCCACAAACCTGCAACCACCGAGCAAATTTTTCGAGCCATCGCCCGTGTTCTACCCAGTCCCAAAACTTCAGAAGCCAAAGTTTTAATCGTAGATGATGACCCTGTGATGCTGGTTAAATTATCAGGGTTGCTGACTCCTTGGGGACTTGAGGTGACAAATCTCAAAGAACCACAGCAATTTTGGGAGGTGTTAATTAGCACTGAACCCGATTTAGTATTGCTGGATCTAGAAATGCCGATCGTCAGCGGCCTAGAATTGTGTCAGGTTGTCCGACAGGATATCCAATGGGAAAATTTACCGATTTTGGTGGTGACAGCCCATACCGATCCAGAATCTCTACAACAAGCCTTTGCAGCCGGAGCCGATGATTTTATTACCAAGCCGATACTAGGGCCTGAATTAGTCACGCGGGTACTCAGCCGAATCAAGCGCTCTCGTCCTGTACTTAAACCTGGGAATAGTTAAAGAGAACTTACGCAGGAGGGCTAAAAACCCGGTTTCTGCCTCAATCTAAAAAATGTAATTAAGTAAGTAGATTAATGATAGAACATACTAATGAAGATTATGGGAAATGGCAACAACAGCCACAGCCAATCCTGGCTAAAACAGCACTTTCTCTCTCCGCATCCCTCAAACTAGAAGATCTTCTCAACACTACGGTAACGGATCTCAGAAACATTCTGCAATGCGATCGCGTAATTATCTTCCAATTTGCTCCAGACTGGAGCGGAAAAGTAGTGGTAGAGTCAGTTGGTTCAGAATGGACAGCAATCTTATCGACTCAGATACAGGATCCTTGCTTGGGTGAAAGCTATATCGAACCCTTCAAACAAGGCTTATTCACCTCTAAATCAGATATTTATACTGCCGGAATTGATACTTGTCACCGGGAATTCCTGGCAAATTTTCAAGTGAGAGCTAACCTGGTTATTCCTATCCTTGAGGGAGAAGAACTTTGGGGATTATTGATTGCCCATCAGTGTGCAGAACCTCGCGAATGGCAACCATCAGAAATTGAACTCATGCGACAGCTAGCAACTCAAGCTGGAATTGCCATTCAGCAAGCTGATTTATTTGAGCGAGTACAAACGGAACTGAGGGAGCGGCAACAAGCAGAAATTGCCCTACAACAACTCAATACTGAACTCGAACAACGAGTCATAGAACGGACTGCAGAACTCACTGAAGTCAACCATAGCTGGCAACAATATATCAATCAAGTTGAAGACCTCTATAATAATGCTCCCTGTGGCTATCATTCCCTAGATGCAGCAGGAACCATAATTATGATTAATGATACGGAATTGAAGTGGTTAGGCTATACCCGCAATGAAATCGTGCATAAAAAGAATTATAGTGATTTAATGACATTTGAAAGTAAAAATATTTTCGAGCTAAACTTTCCCTTATTTAAAACACAAGGCTGGATCGAGAATTTAGAGTTTCAGATTGTAAATAAAAACGGAAAACTAATTTGGATAAACTTAAATGCTACAGCAATTTATGATGAAGCAGGTAACTTCATGATGAGTCGTTCTAGCGTATTTGATATCACAGATCGCAAACGTACTGAAGCAGCCTTCCGCCAATATGAACGCCTCGTATTCAATACAAGAGATGGGATTGCGCTGATGAATATTAACTATATTTATCAAATAGCCAATCAAGGTTATTTGGATTGGTGCAACAAATCTGAAAGCGAAGTTATCGGAAATTCTGTTAGGAATATCCTGGGTGCAGAGTTGTTTGATAACTTCATAAAACCTCGCTTAGATAGATGTTTGGCTGGAGAAACAATTCAGTATGAAAAGTGGTTTGACTCTCCCAATTTAGTACCGCAATTTTTGAGCGTTACCTATACGCCTTTCCGTGATGCAGGTGAAAATATTTCAGGCGTTATCGTCAGTCTACGGGATCTGACTCAACTTAAACAAAAAGAACAAATGCTGGGGCTTCAGGCTGTTATTACCCGCAACATGGCGGAAGGCATCTGTTTAGTAAAAGCAGAGAATGGAGTTATTGTCTATGCCAATCCTAAATTTGAGCAGATGTTTGGCTATGACTTTGGCGAACTCAACGGTCAGCACGTTTCGATTCTCAACTATGCCACCGCATCGGTCAGTCCTGAAGATGTAACTCAAGCTATTCGGTCTGCCGTTTTACAAAACAGTGAATTCAGCTATGAAGTTCAGAATGTCAAGAAAGATGGGACTCCATTTTGGTGTAGTGCAACTTGCTCTGTATTCAAGCATTCAGACTACGGCGATGTTCTGGTGGCAGTTCATCAAGATATTACTGTAGCGAAGCACCTCGAAGAAGTTCGACAAGAGGCGGAAGCAGCCTTACTACAGAAGTCTAGAAAGGAAAATTTGCTCTGGAGGATTACTCAAGGAATTCGCCAATCTTTGGATCTGAATGCCGTTCTAAATACTGCTGTCACTGAAATTAGGCAGACATTACAAACCGATCGCACTGCCATTTACCGATTTAATCCTGATTGGAGTGGTGATTTTGTCGTGGAGTCAGTTGGTGAGGGTTGGAGAAAACTGATAGGAAGCGAGCTTCAAAAAATTTGTGTTGATACCTATTTGCAAGAAACTCACGGCGGTCGATTCCGAAATCATGAAAGTTTTGTGGTTAATAATATTTACTGTGCTGAACTTCAACCCTGTCATATCGAGCTAGTGGAACAATTGCAAGCAAACAGTTATGCTGTTTTCCCGATATTTTTGAGAGAAAATCTCTGGGGTTTGTTAGCTATCTACCAAAATACTGCACCTCGTCAATGGAAATCCTGGGAAATAGAATTACTTGAACAGATTGCCAGCCAATTGTCGATCGCCATTCAGCAATCCCAACTCTACCGACAACTTCAGGTCGAACTGCAAGAACGTCAGCAAGCCGAAGCCACCATCCGAGAAGCCGAACGACGCTGGCGATCGCTCTTGGATAACGTGCAGTTGATTGTTGTCGGACTTGATATAGGGGGAAATGTCAATTACGTTAATCCTTTTTTCTTAAAAATTTCAGGATATACTCAGCCAGAAGTTTTAGGAAAAAATTGGTTTGAAAACTTCTTACCCAGTTCTACTAAACAATCGCTTCAAGTTGTTTTTTCTGAAGTTTTAGCCCATAAATATCATCCTTATTATCAAAATTTTATCTTAACCAAATCGGGTGAGGAACGATTTATTGCCTGGAACAATACCATGCTGCAAGATTCAGAGGGAAACATCATTGGAACTATCAGCATCGGGGAAGATATTACAGAACGACAAAGAATCGAACACATTAAAGATGAGTTCATTGGCATCGTCAGCCATGAACTTCGCACTCCTTTAGCAGGAATTCAAATGTCATTGGGACTAATAAAAAGTGGGGTTTATGATAAAAAGCCCGAAAAATCTAGACGCATGATTGAAATTGCCCTCCTAGATACCACCCGATTAGTGCACCTGGTTAATGATATTTTAGATTTGGAGCGCCTAGACTCCGGGCGGGCAATTGTCGAGAAAACCGTTTGCAAAGCTGCCGATTTGATGCAGCAAGCAGTAGATAGCATTCAGGCTCTGGCTACTCAACAGCAGATCTCATTAATCGTTAGCCCCACCGATTCAGAAGTCTGGGCAATAAGAGATGCGATCGTCCAAACCTTAACAAATTTGCTCAGTAATGCGATTAAATTCTCACCTGCCGATTCCACAATTCATCTGAGTGCCGAAAACCAGACAGACTTTGTACTGTTCCAAGTTAGCGATCGCGGGCGAGGCATTCCAGCAGATAAACTAGAACTCATTTTTGGGCGATTTCAACAAGTTGATGCCTCCGACTCCCGCGAAAAAGGAGGCACCGGTTTAGGTTTAGCAATCTGTCGCAGTATTGTTGAGCAGCATGGCGGCAAAATCTGGGCGGAAAGTATCTTAGGTGAAGGCAGCACATTTTGCTTCACCCTACCCTTAGCCACCGTTGAATAACGCTTAGATTAATCTGTAGCATCAATCCCAAATCCACAATCTCCAATCCAAAATGCCATGACAGACAGACAAATTCTAGTTGTTGACGATGAAGAACACCTTCGGGAACTTGTGCAGGCTTGCTTAGAAGATTTAGGCGGATGGGAAACAGTGGGGGCTGCATCGGGAGAGGAATGTTTACAAATACTGCAAATAGAACAACCCAACGCTATTTTGCTGGATGTATCAATGCCGGGAATGGATGGGTTTGCCGTGTACGAGATCCTGCAGTCCGATCCGATTACCCGATCGATTCCAGTGATTCTGCTGACAGCGAAAGTTTTGCCCAGCGATCGGGCTAAATTTGCCCAGATGGCGGTAGCTGGGGTAATTGCCAAACCGATCGAACCCATCACCCTGACGGAAGAAGTAGCAGAGATTTTGGGATGGGATGAATAACTTTCACCAGTTTTGTGAAGTTTTGTAACAATAACGGAATCTTTACCAATTCCTTACCATTGCTATTTAGTCTCCTGTTATGCAGCTAACAGTTCTTTGCATTAGGAGGAGACTCAATGAATGCTTTTCAGGCTTTGAATGATGTAATTCAGGATCTGGCAGGTTTATTTTCCGGTTTGCCCATTGGTTGTCAGCAATCCACACTTTGGATTGCTCATACAGAGGAAACACCGATCGCAGATATTAAAATTCAAGAAAAGGATATGACACTTATCCTTAAAGTTCACATTTCTGACATTCATCTTGTCAAATTGAATCTCCAAATCACTCCAGAAACTGTTTTAATCCAAGGTCAACCTACCGAAGCGATAGTAGAAGGTTATTTCTTTCCTAGTGGATTTCAAAGTCTCATCCCGTTGCCCCACCGCGTATATCCTGAAATCTATGAAACTGAAATACATTCGGATCGTTTAACAATTCAGCTTGCTAAAGAATTGAGTGTTCCGCCATCCCAAGTTCGGATTCCACTCTCAACTGCAAATTTGAGCTATTCCTCAAAAATGTATATTTGACACCCAATTGGCAACCGAAAAGTTGATTTCTAATCAACCCAAATAAAATGAACACTTTGCAACTAGCTAATTATGATGGCAGTCTCCTGCCCGAAAACAAGATGAAAGGGAAGCAAATTCTCATCGTTGATGACCAAGAACACCTCCGCGAACTGGTACAGTTGTGCCTGGAAGACCTCGCGGGATGGAACACCCTGGTGGCCGAATCAGGACAAGAATGTTTACAAATCCTACAAACAGAACGACCTAACGCTATTTTGCTGGATTTATCAATGCCGGGAATGGATGGGTTTGCTGTGTACGATCGTCTCCAATCCAATCCCATTACTCGATCGATTCCAGTGATTCTGGTGACAGCAAGAGTTTTGTCAAGCGATATGGCTCAATTTGCCGAAATGGGTGTTGCTGGGGTAATTCGCAAACCATTTGAAGTCACTACCCTGCCGGGAAAAGTCGCAGAGATGTTGGGATGGGATGATTGATACTTTCCGGTATGGCAGACGCAGGATTCTTAAGACTTGACAATCTTAATATCCCTATTGGTAGGCTTTCCAAACTCACCCTGGGGCGTGACAACCCCGCCAAAAACCCAAACAGGGCTACTATTTGACAGGCGTTTGTTCAATAAAACATGAAGCGTTTGCAAGTTATTTGTATGACTACAAAAAGACTTTTACTTCTTACCTCTACATTCATAGAGTTGCTGCTTCAAGCCAGCTTACAGCCCTTGGTAACAAGAAACAAATACACTTTCGGTAAAAAAGAGGTTTTTATGACAAGCTGTCCTTGCTGCACGAATCAAATGCTGCGTCACCTTCGCCAAGATTAAGTATACTGGTTTTGCCGTTTGTATTGGCAAGAAATGCCTGTTTACCCTCTTAATAGCTACGTTTCATCACTCTCTATAAATTTAGTTACAGAGTTAAGGATTAAGAAGCACCTTTTTTCAGAGGCGATAGTTTAAAGGTAAAATTCCATCGCACAGGCGTGAGGTCCTTGCCACAATGGAGGCGGATGAATAAAAGGGATCTCGCACTTACTGGCTAAACCTCTTCAAAAATTGCGCCTCGCTGCTGTAGATTCACCTGCATCTCCTCCTCCATTCCTGAATTGTTCCCAAACCTCGCTGACTCGACATTCGCACCGCTGAAATTAGTATTTGTTAAGTTCACTTCCAGCAGATTTGCGCCGCTCAAATTTGCACCGCTGAGGTTAGCTAAAGCTAGACTTGCTTTGTGCAAATCTGCACCGCTTAAATCAGCATTTCCTAAGAAAGCGCCACTCAAATCTGCACCGCCGAATTTGGCATTTTGCAGGTTGGCGTCGCTGAAATCGGCATCGCTTAAGTTTGCACCCCGGAAATTTGCCCGATCGAGATTTGCGCTGCTAAAATCCACTGCACTTAAAGTCGTTCCGCGCAAGCTGCTACCCGCGAAATCTAGTGCTGGATTGAGATTGGCGATTTTTGCCAACTCCACAAAGTTGTCGGTTTCAGCGGAAATAATGCGATCGACCATTTCCTGCAATTCCGATTCAGCTTCCGGGACCATTTTCAGTTCGCGCGGTTCAACCGGAGGTAAATTGTAGGACAATAGCGCCCAACTGAGGGCAGGTTGGAGTTTATGTTTTTGCAGGTATACAGTCAGGATTCTTTCTAAAATAGAATGTTGATTTGGCGTGATCTCGTGCGGCCACAAACCCTCCGCATCTGTGAGATTAATATCTTCTTTAGCAACCTCAAAAGCGGCTGCCACCCGAAATTCTTTGCCAGAAATTTCTCCCAGCTTAGCATTTTTTAGCAAACCTTTTAATACTGATTTGCCCTGTTCTACTGAAAAAATCCAAGCTGGCGTTGTATCATCGCTGATCGTGGAAACGTGACAAAATATGCTCTCTGTCTCCTTAATTTTTTCCGCCTTCTCCCCGCCCTGAACTCCCCGCTGACTTTCGGTTACTAAATTTTCTGCACTGCTTTGAATAGCCAGGGTTTCTTCAATTGGCAAAAGCTTGAAAGCACCCACTAACTGACGCGATGCTACGGGAATCTTGCAGTTTTCTAGATGGAGTTTGAGCATTCCGCCTTGCAGACCAAATTTGACGCGACCACCTAGCAGGGGTTCCCAATGCTCGTTAAAATTCAGGCTCAAGTGAATGTCTAGCTGCTGGGTTGGGGCTGCAACCGATGGAAGTGGAATTGCTTCTAATTGCATCCACAAGCAATCTGGGTATTTGTTGTGAGACTCTAGCGATCGCATATCGGGTAGAATTGCTGGCACTACCAGCCTGTAATTGATATTTAAATTAGTTTATTATTTCTATTTTATCACAATACAGCTTTTTTTGTGGACAAAATTGTAAATTTTGTTTAATTCGATCGGCAACTCATTGGTTTTGCTGAATTTGGCTTTTTACCCAATTCCGAAATGCTTTCACTAATTCCAAATAGTCCATTGTTTCTGCTTGTTCCAAAAATCTGACAATCTCTAATATCGGTAAGCTGGGAAATGCTAAACTGATCTCGCCCTCAACGTATTCTCCATTTTCTAATCTGTTGATTCTGAGCCGCGCTCCATTATAAATCCAAACTTCCGGCACTCCCAGATCCGCATAAACCTGCAAGGTATTTTCCGAACGGCTGGTAATGTCAATTTCCACTACTAAATCCGGCGGCGGATCTTGAGTCAGGTCGATTCTTTTTTTGCCTTTAACTGCACTAATATTCTGAATGTAAAAACATTCATCCGGTTCTGCACCGCTAAGTTCAGGACGTTTGAATGTCGTGGAACCAAGGGGTTCAATTCTCACCTCTAATTCTTCCGCTAAGGTTTCAACAAATCGACCCATTATTGTTTTGAAACGTTCGTGTTCGGGAGAAGGTACCCTAATTTCAAGATTGCCGCGATTATATGTCAGTCGAATTTGCCGATCGCCGATTTCGGCAAGCAAAGTTTCGTAGGTTTGCCAACTGATACCCGATAGCTCGACAATTTGTTCCGGTGGAGCGAGAGTTTTAGCTGTCATAGTGCTACTTTGGTGAAGAGTTCGTAGGCGCAAGCTGGGGCGTAGCCATCGCACTTTTGCATTATATCATCGAAGGAAGCCTAGACTGGAAATACCGAAGACAAATCCAGAGATAACTCGGAAAAATCAGGAATTACCACCGTCTGATTTGGCAAAACCACTCGTTGCAATTGATAACTATAACTTCCGTTTTGTTTCTGATAAGGTTCGCTGTGCATTTCCAGTTCATTATCAACCAAATTAAATATCCAATAATTAGAAATCCCAGTCTTAGCATATAGAGACAGCTTGGTTGTCCGATCGTACTTCAACGTAGAATCGGAAACCTCAATTAGCAACAAAATATCAGCAGGCTCCGGGTGAGAAGATAAATAACGATCGGCTCGATTGCGGGCAATAACAACATCAGGCTCTGGTTCGCTATCATCTGTCAAAATAATGGGTTCTTGACCGCGCACGATCGCTCGTTTTCCCACCAGCGCGTACAATTCTCCAAACAGCAGCGAATTACAAACAGAGTGAAACGTACCTTTAGCAGCCGTAATGATAATTTCTCCGCGAATCAATTCAACTCGCTCATGGGGGGCGAAAAATCCCAGTTCTCCCAAACGGTGATATTCGGCGATCGAGAATCGTTTTGCAGTTACGGCAGTCATAGCTTTTCTTACCCTCTACAATTACCAACCTTTCCAATTAATTCTACTCAAAAATCCCGCCCCGTGCCGTCAATTCAACCTTCAGGGCATCCGAAATTCCCAAACAACAAAAAAACTTTGCATTTTTTACTACTGTATTTGTCAAATCAGCGCGGCTCAAATCAGCACCGTTTAAATTCGCACCACTCAAATTAACACCACTTAAATCAGCATTCTTGAAATCAGTATTTGTCAAATTTGCATTTACTAAAATCGCATTCGGTAAATAAGCACTGCTCAAATTGGCGCCGGTTAAATTTGCACCGCTCAAATTCGCCCGGGGCAGCTTTGTCCGCAAATCAGCACCGCTCAAATTGGCGCTGCTGAGCTCAGCATCCCGCAAATTAGCATTGCACAAATTAGCATCAATTAAAATAGCAGCGCTCAGCAAAGCACCGCTGAGATCGGCCAAAGTCAAATCTGCGCCTCGGAGGTTGGTTTCGCGCAAATCCGCACCGTTAAAATCAGTGTAGTGCAAGTCAAAACCGCTTAAATTAGCCCCAGCAAAATCCTCAACCGGATTCAAACCAACTGTTTCTACAAGTTGTACAAAACTCTTATTTTTATCAGTTAAAAACAGTTGCCGGACGATCGCCAATTGCTGCTGTCGGTACTGGTTAGCCTTCTCGTAATCTGCTAAATACTTGTAAGCAAGCTTCAAATTCTTGAGAGCATTGCGCTCAACGCGCTCGTCATTGCTGGCGCGCGCGATCGACAACTGCTCCTGATAACATTCGATCGCACCAGGCAAATCTCCCTTAGCATCGTAAGCTAGCGCCAAATTGCCCAAAGTTTCCAATTCAGAGCGCCCGTCGCCAGTGTCCCGCGCGATCGCCAAACGCTGCTGCTGGTAATCAATAGCACCAGGAAAATCCTCCAGAGCACAGCAAGCATTGCCCAGATTGCCCAAAGCATTTGCCTCGCCCCGGCGATCCCCAATTTCCCGCGCTAACACCAAATGCTGCTGGTAGCAGTCGATCGCCTGAGCATAATTTCCCAGCGCTTCGTAAGCTACGCCCATATTACCCAGCGCCGCACCCGATCGGCGCTTATCGTTCATTGAGCGATACAGCGCCAGCGCTTCCTGCCAAGAACCCAGCGCCGCCTCAAATTGGCGCGCCTGATATTGCGAAATCCCCTGCTTGATTAGCTCGCTAGCTTGTTCGCTCATAATGTCAAAATTAGTTAATAACTAAAGTTGATATTAATCGACTCAAAGCGGTAATTGCTAATCGGTAATCGGTAATCGGGAATCGGTATGGCCAATCCCCCTCTCCCCCATCCGTATTTTCACGTCCGTGCAAAAAAAAAGACCAAAAAAAGAGAGAGCTACCTAAGTAACTCTCTCTGCCATCAGGGTGCATCTACATAACACAATATAACACTATGAGGATGAGGGGTGTCACCCCCAAACGTGAAGATGTTGTAAAGAAATGTAGATTAATTATAAAGTTACGATCCAGGGATCGCGGCGAACTCAGGAAAAACCGATCGCCCGCCACTGTATCCGCTACACGCCCCCCTTAACGACTGCTTAACCTGGGCCGTTAAGCTTCGCCACCAGCAGCTCATTGGTCAGTTTGGGATCGGCCCGGCCGCCCGTTTCCTTCATCACCTTGCCGACAAAAAAGCCCAGCAGCTTAGTTTTACCGGCTCGGTACTGTTCGAGCTCCTTGGGATTGGCTGCCAACACGGCATCGATCGCTCGATCGATCGCCCCAGTATCCGAAATTTGAATCAAACCCTTGCTCTCAACGAACTTCTGAGGCGAACCACCGTTGGCCAGCAACTCCGGCAAAATATCCTTAGCGATTTTGCCGCTGATAGTACCGGCATCAATTAGCCCCAGCAGTTCGGCTAAATCCTGCGGTTGGAAAGGAATTTCTGCGATTGCCAGTTTTTCATTTTTCAGATAAGCAGTAATATCGCCCATCACCCAATTCGCAGCTTGTTTAGCCACAGCACCAGCGGCGATCGATTGTTCAAAGTATTCCGCCACCGCTTTGTCGTCAGTCAGCACCCGCGCGTCGTAGGGAGAAAGACCGAGTTCTGTTTCGTAGCGATTGCGCTTTTGGGCTGGCAATTCCGGCAGTTGAGCTTTCCAATCCTGCAATTGCTCGGCCGAAACTTTGATCGGAGGCAAATCCGGTTCCGGGAAATACCGGTAATCGCTTGCACCTTCCTTAACCCGCATACTGAAAGTACACTGCTTGTTTTCATCCCACAGCCGGGTTTCTTGGACGATGGTTTCGCCATTTTCCACAGCTTGAATTTGCCGCTCGATCTCATAATCGATCGCCCGTTCGATCGCATTAAAAGAGTTCATATTTTTAATTTCCACCTTGGTGCCGAACTCTTTTCTGCCCACCGGGCGCACCGAAATATTCACGTCGCACCGCAGCGAACCTTCCTGCATATTCCCGTCGCCAACACCGATGTAGCGCACGATCCGGCGCAATTCTTGACCGTATTCGGCAGCTTCGGCGCCCGATCGCAAATCCGGTTCCGAAACAATTTCGATTAGAGGCACACCCGCACGGTTGTAATCCACCATTGAATAAGTAGAACCGCTCAACCGATCGCTACCGCCGTGAACCAATTTTCCGGCATCTTCCTCCATGTGCAAGCGAGTGATCCCAATTTTTTTTCTAGTAGAATTTCCAGTCTCATCCACCAGTTCAATTTCTAGCCAGCCGTTAGTAGCGATCGGCAAATCGAACTGAGAAATTTGATAATTTTTCGGCAAATCGGGATAGAAATATTGCTTACGGTCAAACTTACTGTAAGGTGCGATTTCGCAGTTGAGAGCCAGCCCTGCTTTCACCGCATACTCCAGAACTTTTTGATTTAATACTGGCAACACTCCCGGCATTCCCATACAAATTGGGTCAATATTAGTATTTGGAGTATTGCCAAATTCTGTAGAAGAACTGGAGAAAATTTTAGTATTCGTACTCAATTGACAATGAGTTTCGAGACCAATAATGGCTTCGTACTGAGTTTGGGTTTTTATCGAAGAGGGTACAGCAGCAGTCATAAGCAATTTAAAAGACTGAATAACTTTAGATTTTATTTTAGCTTTTTATTGGCCAAAGTGATTGGAGATTATTTGTAGGTAGGGGCGGTTTCATTGGTGTCAGCAAGCGCGTCAAACCCTTAGTTCGGGAGGTTTAAACCCCTGCCAGACTTTGAGAAAGCGTGTTTAGTTGAGACAAATGGGGATCTGCATAGGCAACGCCCTGCTACAGATTGGCGATCGACCCACGCCCCAACCCACGCCGATATCCTTTCGATCGCCTCCAAACAACAACTCTGTGCAAAAATATACTTAGGGCCAGCTCCTCCCCGTACCCTTCCCTTACCCAAGAGAGTTTTAGACCGATCGACCACAATTGCCGATCGATCTGCACGCCAGACCCTTTTAGTGACTGTCTTTAATAGCACCGCCCGCCGACAGCGATCGGCTCCGCGCACAAATTAAAAATTAAAAATGTATAATTTGGTATAACAATTACATATTTTTAATTTTTAAACTTTAATTTTGAATTGTAAAAGTAACACTTGCCTAAGTGTCAAAAATATGCCTGAAATTCCTGAAAGTGCCACACTGTTTCACAACAGCATCACTGAGCTAGAGCAGGCGGAATCAGCCCTCGAACTCGCTTGGCACGAACTCGAAAAACAAACAGCAGAAACCATTGCTCACATCGCCAACGCCGGCTCAGCAAACACACAGGAAATCAGCGATCGCTTGGCCGAGGCGAAGCAACTCCGGCAGCAACTTCAAACTCAAATAAAAAAAGCCAACTCGCGGCGGGAATTTCATCTAGAAAACTCGCCAATGGCAGTTATAGAGTGGGACAGGGAATTCCGGATAGTGCGGTGGTCGCCAATGGCAGAACAACTATTTGGCTGGAGTGCAGCAGAAGCAATTGGCAAATACTGGCACCAATGGTCAATAGTTTATCCAGAAGACTTCGAGGAAGTGTGTGCCCTCACAAATCAACTGTTAGACAGCAGAGACACCCGCAACGTTTGCCGCAACCGCAACTATACTAAAGATGGCTCGATAATTTACTGCGAATGGTACAATTCTGCACTCATTGATGAATCGGGAACAGTAGTTTCAATTCTATCTTTTGGCAGAGACATAACCCATTACCTCCGCACTCAAGAAGAACTGCATCGGCGCGAACAAGCTTTTAGCACCCTAGCCGAAAATGCGACCGATATCATCGCCAGGTATGATCGAGAATTCCGCCACCTTTACATCAACCACGCAGTAGAATCAGCAACCGGAAAACCCCCCGCAGAATTGATTGGCAAGAGCAACAGAGAATCAGGAATGCCACCACACTTGTGCGATCAGTGGGACGAGACTTTTGTGAAAGTTTTTGGCACCGGCAAACAAGAAACCATAGAATTTGAGTTTCCTAGTACCGAGGGCATAAAACATTACCACTGTCGAGTCATTCCCGAGTTTGCTGAAGACAATTCAGTAAAAACTGTTTTATCCATCGCCCGCGACATCACAGAACTAAAACAAGTCGAATCGCAGTTGCGACAAAGCGAATCCAAATTTAAAGCCATAGTTGATTCTAACCTGATCGGCCTAATTTTTTGGGATCTTAACGGTAGCATTACAGATGCCAACGCCGCTTTTTTAAAGTCGGTAAATTATACGCGGGACGAGCTGCTGGCCGGAAGAGTTAACTGGCAAGAAATGACACCACCAGAATACGTGCGTTTAGATACTGAAAAAGTTGCCGAACTGAAGGCTAGAAATACGGTTGTTCCCTTTGAAAAAGAATTTATACGCTCGGATGGTAGCCGCGTTCCGGTGCTGCTGGGCAGCACATTTTTAGAAGGAACGAAGCAGTTAGGGGTAAGTTTTGTGCTGGACTTAAGCGAGCGCAAACAGGCAGAATCTGAACTGCAAAAACATCAGCAAATTTTACAGAGTATTGTGACAACAATACCTAACTTTCTCTACATTTACGATACAGTAGAAAACAAAAATATTTATGCCAACGAATCGGTCACAGCCATGCTGGGATACACTCCCCAAGAATTGCAAGATTTGGGTACACACGCTGTCGCTAACTTGGTTCATCCCGATGATCTGTTAAAGCTAATTACAGGTATTGAGCGACTAAAACACAGCAGGAATCCCTATGCAACGGATGACAGAGACTACAGAGTCAAACACAAAAATGGGGAATGGCGCTGGGTGCACGCTCGCTCTAAAATTTTCAAAAGAACCCCAGACGGACAGATGAGGCAAATTATCGGTTCCGTACTCGACATCAGCGATCGCAAACAAGCCGAAGAATCATTAAAACAGCAAAAAGAACTGCTGCAAACTATCTTCGACAACGTGCCGGTCATGCTCGCTTTATTAGACACAAACGGTCAAATAAACTGGGTAAACCGCCACTGGGAACAAGTGCTAGGCTGGAGTTTGGCAGAAATCAAAGACCGCGATATCTTGGCAGAATTTTATCCGCAGCCAGAATATCGTCAATACGTTTTGGATGAAATCCAAGCAGCAAATCTGAACTGGAGCGACTTCAAAACCCAAGTTAGAGACGGGCGAATTATCGACACTTCTTGGGCAAATGTTCGCCTTTCCGACGGCAGGTGTATCGGCATTGGTCAAGATATTACCGAACGCAAACGAGTAGAAGCTGAACTCAAAGAACTCAACGAAACTTTAGAAGCTCAAGTCGCGCAGCGTACCGCAGAATTAGAGACTTTTTTTGATACTTTACCGGACTGCATTTATGTTGTAGAACGGGACAATATGCGCTTGTCTTTTGTCAACCATCCTCTTGCCGAATTTTCCGGATTCGACAGCAGGCAGCAGATGCAGGGCAAAACTATTTTTGAGTGCTATCCCAGCGAGATCGCAGAACGATTTTGCCGGGAAAATTTGCAGGTATTTGAATCCGGCAAAACTCTGCACTACCAGGAAAAATTTGTGGTGATACCGGGTGGCAATGCTTACTTCGACACGTTTAAAATTCCGCTGAGAAATCTCAACGGCGAGGTTTATGCTTTAATTGGTACTGCTCGCGATGTCACTGAGTTGGTAAAGACAAAACAAGCTTTGTCAGAACGCACAGAGCAATTAGAAGCTGCCAATCAAGAATTAGAATCTTTTTCTTACTCAGTTTCCCACGACTTGCGCGCACCTTTGCGACACATTTCAGGTTTTATAGAAGCGTTGAAGCAGCGGCTAGAATTAACTGAGGTTTTGAGCGATCGCAAAATAGTTCACTATATGGAAATAATTGAAGACAGCAGCCAAAAAATGAGCCTGTTGATTGACGGTTTGCTCGCCCTGTCGCGGGTAAGTCGCACCGAGTTGAGGCAAATTCCGATCGATCTGAGCCGTTTGGTACAAAATGCGATTAAATTGACTAAACCCCCAACTGTCGCCGATCCGAACCAAACTCCCCACAGCGTTGAATTTGCCGTTGGAGAGTTGCCGACAGTAATGGGAGATCCCACCTTGCTGCAACAGGTGTTCAGCAACTTGATTAGCAACGCCGTCAAGTTCAGCCGCGGACGCACTCCGGCTAAAATAGTTATTGAGGGCTTACCTGATGGGACGATTTTTGTCAATGATAACGGCGTGGGTTTTCCGATGGAATATGCCGATCGCCTGTTTGGAGCCTTTCAGAGGCTGCACTCCCAGAGAGAATTTGAAGGTACGGGCATAGGTTTGGCGATCGTCCAGCGGATCATTCACCGCCACGGCGGCACGGTTTGGGCCGAAAGCCTACCTAGTCAAGGAGCCACGTTTTACTTTAAACTAGGGCAAACAATCTCAAACCGTAATATAGATTCGTAAGTTAAGTGTATAAGAGTTTTAAATTCTAAATTTAAAACTCTTATACACTTAAATAAGTCACAATCGATGAGAGCGTGAGAATTTTAGATTGACACGAGTGTTACCTGTGAGGGATGGAAGCGAAAGATATAGGCTTTGCTGTGCAAGATGCTTGCACTCCTAAAAAAACCTTTTTACAGAATAGGGATGCTCCCCCATAGGTTCAGTCAGCCCTAGACTCCCTGTGGTAAATAAAGGTCTTGAGAGTAGAGAATATAATTGATTGTGCTAAAAACAAAAAATATTGAGATAAAATTAACCAAACTCAGTCGGAAAAATTACATTTAGCAACGACACGAATAACCAATTTAAAACCTCCCCCATAGCTTATGTTAGATATAACTCAGACTAATTATCTACTAAAACTGGTAGCGGAATCAACATTAAAGTTGTTGATTATCGAAGACATGGCCGAAGATATGGAATTAATAGTGCTCGCCTTAGAAGCGGGGGGAGTAAATTTTACTTACGACACTGCAGAAACAGCAACAGAGTGCAGAAAACTGCTCCAAAATTGCAAGTACGATGCTGTACTATCCGATTACCGCCTCCCGGGCTTCAACGGTTTAGAAGTGTTGAAATTAATGCAGGAATTGAACCACGACATACCATTGATTTTAATAACGGGAAGTTTGGGAGAAGAAGCTGCAGTAGAGTGCATCAAAGCCGGAATGACTGATTACGTATTAAAAGGGCGGCTGTTTAGGTTGCCAACAGTCTTAGAACGATCGCTCCAAGAATACAAAATGCGGCGCCAGCAACAAGAAGCGATCGCTCAAATTCAGCGGCAAGCTCAGCGAGAAGCGATCGTCAACCGCATCCTCCAAGCCATGCGCTTCACCCTTGTACTCGACGAAGTGCTGCAAACCACCGCAGATCAACTGCACAAAGCTCTAGACATCAGCGCCTGCGCCATCTTGCAGCCAGATGCTGAAGGCGGCATCAGAGTTCGCTACATCAGCAAAGCATCCGGCCGAGAAGGGTTTGTTGGGCTAAATTGCAAAGTAGCCGAGCACTACAGATCGGAACTCGCGGCCGGGGAAACCCTGATTATCGACGAGTTATCGACACTGTGCCCGTCCCTGCAAGAATCAGCAGGGTTGGTAGGGTTTCGCTCCGTCGCGATCGCGCCACTGCTCTACCAGCAGTCATTTTTGGGAGGAATTAGCCTTTATCAGTGGGATCGGGCGCGCTCTTGGAGCGCAGAAGAACTGTCGCTACTCAAAGCCATAGCCGATCAGTGCGCGATCGCGATCCACCAAGCCGAACTCTACCAACAAGCCCAAACCGAGCTTGCAGAACGCAAGCGCGCCGAAGCAGCAGTCTGCGGCATCCAGCAGCAGCTAGCCACAATGGCAGCCAACATTCCCGGCTCAGTCTACCGCACCGTGCTGCATCCCGATGGCACAATGTCCATGCCCTACATCAGTCCGGGCGTGCGCGAAGTTACTGGGTTCGGGGCCGAAGAAGTGATTTCGCACCCGGAACTCTTGACCGAAATCATCCATCCAGAGGACAAAAGTTCGTGTGACAGCAGGGTAGCAGCATCGAGAGCGAGTCTTTTGCCGTGCGATCGCCAGTACCGCATCGTTCTGAGATCGGGGGAGATCAAGTGGGTGCAAGACAGCGCTAAATTTTCCAAAAACGAAAACGGCGACGTAATTATAGACGGAGTAGCCCTCGACATCAGCGATCGCAAACAAGCAGAATCAGCCCTGCGCCAAAGCGAACAGCGATTTCGCTCGCTGATTGAAAACGCCACAGACATCACGATCATTCTCGACGCCGAAGGAATCTTCCGCTACATCAGCCCTTCCGTCAAGCGAATTTTAGGATACGCGCCCCACCAGGCGATCGGGCGCAGCGCCTTAGACATAGTTCACCCCGACGACTGCGCCACGATCACCGAAACCCTCCACAAAGCTATAAAAAACCCCAAAAGAAGCCAGTGTCCAGTTGAGTACCGAGTCCGCCACCGCAACGGTTCCTGGTGTTATGTAGAAGCTGTAGCCACCAACTTGCTGTACGATCCGGCAGTCGAGGGAATCGTGATTAACTGTCACGACATTACTCAGCGCAAACTCGCCGAAGAACAACTGCTGCACGATGCTTTCCACGACGCCCTCACCGGATTGCCGAACCGATCGCTATTTACCGATCGGCTGGAACACGCTCTGAGGCTGGCAAAACGGCGCAAAGACTACTTGTTTGCCGTACTGTTTCTCGATTTAGATAGATTTAAAGTAGTCAACGATTCCCTCGGCCACGCCATCGGCGATCAACTGCTAGTATCGATCGCGCGGCGTCTGGAAGCTTGTCTGAGGGTCGGAGATACAGTGGCCCGCCTCGGAGGTGACGAGTTTGTGCTGTTGCTAGAAGACATCGAGGGCATCAATGAAGCTACCACCATTGTCAACCGCCTGCAAAAGAAAATCACATCCCCTATCCTTCTAGACGGACACGAAGTATTTATCACCGCCAGCATCGGCATAGCTTTGAGTTCTGGCGAATACGTGGAACCGACAACCCTGCTGCGCGACGCCGACACAGCAATGTATCGCGCCAAAGAACTCGGCAGAGCTCGACACGAAGTTTTCAACAGTTCCATGCACGCCCACGCTTTGCGACTGTTGCAGCTAGAAAACGACCTGCGACGGGCGATCGAATCAATTAGAGAGCCGGCCAGAGAAGAAGAATCTCCCCAATCCCCCGAATCAGTCTTACCTCCTTTATCCGCAGCGCCACAGTTTATTATTCACTACCAGCCGATCGTGTCGATCGCCAATAACACAATTACCAGTTTTGAGGCCCTAGTTCGCTGGCAGCATCCAGAACGCGGCTTAGTTTCCCCTGGCGAATTCATCACCATCGCCGAAGAAACCGGCTTGATCGTACCCCTCGGCCGCTGGGTACTCCGCACAGCTTGCCACCAAATCCGCCAGTGGCAGCAGGTATTTCCCAGCAACCCCCCCTTGAGCGTTAGCGTCAACATTTCTGTCAAACAGTTTTCTCAGCCAGATTTAATCGAATACATCGACCAAGTTCTCGAAGAAACTCACCTCGACGGCAGCAGTTTAAAACTAGAAATTACCGAAAGCGTACTCATAGAAAATTCCGAATCAGTAACAGCAATGCTGGTGCAGCTCAGAACCCGAAACATACACTTGTGCATTGACGACTTCGGCACCGGCTATTCATCGCTTTCCTACCTGCACCGCTTCCCCACCAATACCTTAAAAATAGACCGCTCTTTTGTTAGCAGGATGGGAGGTGAGTTCGATTTCAGTAAAGGAGGGATTGACCCCATAGAAATTGTGCGGTCGATCGTTACTTTGTCCCACAATTTAGGCATGGATGTAGTAGCCGAAGGAGTCGAAGAAGCCTCGCAACTATCTATACTCAAAGGGTTAAAATGTGAGTACGCCCAGGGATTCTTTTTCTCAAAGGCAGTAGACTCTCAAACAGCAGCAGCCCTCATCCGACAGCAAGCAGAAAATCAGAATTTGCTGACATTTAGTTTGTTAGAGAAAGGTCATTAAAAAAACACGGCATTTTCTGAGTCCCGTTTCAGCATAAAATCTTAAAATATTTTAAAGCTGTGCCTAACTGGCGTCAGTTAATAATTACGGCATCCAAATCACTGTCAACGACCCAGGTCTCAAGACACGCTTGCTTCGGGCCTCAGACTTAAACCTGAGTTGACCAGATGCGTACCTGCGTACTACGTTAACGGTAAGAGTTAGTGCGATTCGTTGAAACGTGAATCACGGTAATCAGTCCGTACATAGCGTTTCCAGCCACAAGGCTGAACTTTCGGTCTGATAAGGGTGCAAGTCCCTTCTACCAGACTCAGGTATGACTCCCTATCTGCCCACACCGACCAAGCTCGATTCTTGGAGAGTGAAGCTGGGAACAGGACGCAATCAGACATCCAATGTGGGGTGACACTGGCGTTAATGGGGAGTTCCGATGGTGAAATCGAGCCTAGAAAAGTAACTCATACCGGAGCGGGACGCAGACCAAAACTCCCGACTTCACTGGAGTTCATTCCCGCCGAATCTTAATACAATATCGGCTAGAGTCTAGGGAATCCAGTAGTTAAATTGGCTACACCTAAAGGAACTAACAATCTAACCGAGGGAACGAAGAAAAACGAGCTGAGGGTCAAGGGGAAGTCGAACCCCAAGTAGGCTAGACGAGAAGCGGAACCCCCTCCGTTCGGATAGGACAGACCGTAATTGGTCTGAGGTGTTCAGAAAACATAAGTTAGAGCAGAGCATGATTAGACACAACAGCAATGTTAGTGAATCTTGGAAGACGTTACCTTGGAAGAAATTCCGTAGGGACTTATTCCGCCTACAAAAACGAGTGTTTAAAGCGATTCAGGTTGGAGACAAGCGGAAAGCGAAGTCCCTTCAAAAGCTAATTCTGAAATCTCGGGCTGCAAGAATGTTGGCAATACGTCAAGTGACTCAATTAAACGCTGGCAAAAAGACTGCGGGAATCGATGGAAAAGCCTCACTCACATTTGAGGAAAGGTTTACACTGAGTGAAGAACTCAGAGCCAAAAGTAACAACTGGGAACACCAGAAATTACGTTCAATACCAATCCCAAAAAAGGATGGGAGTACCCGCCTCCTCAAGATACCTACTATCGCCGATAGAGCGTGGCAATGCCTCGCAAAATACGCGCTAGAGCCAGCACACGAAGCAACTTTTCACGCTCAGAGTTATGGATTTAGAACAGGAAGATCGGCGCACGACGCGCAAAAAATTCTGTTCCTGAATCTACGCTCTTACTGCAATGGAATAGAGAAACGGGTTATTGAACTCGATATCGAAAAATGCTTCGACAGGATAAGCCACGCCAGCATAATGGAACGACTCATTGCCCCAAGAGGCATCAAGACCGGAATATTCCGCTGTCTAAAATCAGGAGTCAATCCAGAATTCCCCGAACAAGGAACTCCGCAAGGGGGCGTGATAAGTCCATTACTAGCCAATATCGCTCTCAATGGGATTGAGGAAATACATCAATCAGTCCGTTACGCGGACGACATGGTAATAATTCTGAAGCCTAAAGATGACGCAGAGGCAATACTTGATAAAGTCAGCGAATTTCTGGCAGAACGAGGCATGAAGGTTAGTGAAAAGAAAACTAAGCTAACAGCTACGACAGATGGATTTGACTTCCTCGGTTGGCATTTCAAAGTGCAGAGCAACGGGAAATTTAGATGCGTTCCATCAGCGGACAATTTTAAAGCATTCCGTCAAAAGGTAAAACACATCGTCAACAACTCGAATTATGGTGCCACGGTCAAAGCTGAGAAATTAGCCCCCGTAGTTAGAGGCTGGAGGAATTACCATCGCTACTGTAAGTTGGAAGGGTCACGGTTATCACTGTGGTTTATCCAAAATAGAGCCTTCAAGGTATTCAATAAGGAATCAAAACAATCTCGCTACACCAGCAAGAAACTGCTTGATAAAGCATTCCCGACGGTTCCTTACTCCGAAAACAAATTTGCCAATGTCAAAGGGGAGAAATCACCCTACGACGGAGATATAGCCTACTGGAGTGAGCGTAACAGCAAGCTCTATAACGGCGAAACCTCTAAAGCCTTAAAACGGCAAAACCATAAATGTGGGAAATGTGGCTTAAAAATGCTAGGCGATGAAAAGGTACATTTGCATCATGTAGATGGTTGCCATAGTAATTGGAAAATAAATAACCTTCTAGCGGTTCACGAAAGCTGCCACGATTATCTCCACATGAGCAAAGGCGCAAGCCAAGAACATCGGGAGCCGGATGCGGTGAAAGTCGCACGTCCGGATCTAACTGAGAGGTGCGGAGGATAATACCTCCCATCGACTCAAACAAGACCTACCAGGGAATGCTCTCGCTAGTTCCTTGCCAAGCGAAATTTAGGATTAAACAGACTTATTGGGTTAAATCAGTTTCCTAGATATAGTACCGGCTGTTAACGAAGGCGCAAGCTAACATTACCCCTCTCATAGAGGCTCATAAAGGAGCGAACATTATGCGATCGCCGGTTGCGACTTTGGATGTGGTAATTGTCCCACTGAAAGTACATTACAAAAGTACACTCCCATCTAGCAATCCCCGTGTAATGGAAAGATTCACGGCGGTTAAAACCGCCTAGCCGTTTCCCTCTCAGGTCTAAAGACACGCTCGTTTCCCACTTACCGAATTTTTTTATGACTATTGGCTACCTCGCACTCGTTCTCCACGCCCACTTGCCTTTTGTCCGCCACCCCGAAAGCGACTACGTTTTAGAAGAAGAATGGCTGTTTGAGGCGATCGCAGAAACCTACATTCCCCTGCTGCAAGTCTTTGAAGGACTCAAGCGCGACGGCATCGACTTTAAAATTACCATGAGCATGACGCCACCCTTGGTGGCAATGCTGCGCGACCCCTTGCTGCAAGACCGCTTCGACGACCACTTGGCTAAACTCGAAGAATTAGCCGATCTCGAAATCGAACACAACAGCGGAAACGGCCACCTCCGCTATTTAGCCGAACATTACGCCGCTCACTTCTCTCAAGTCCGCAACTTTTGGGAAAAGTACGATCGAGATTTAGTCAAAGCCTTCAAAGAACACCAAGATACCAACAACCTCGAAATCATCACCTGCGGTGCAACCCACGGCTACCTACCGCTGATGAAAATGTACCCCGAAGCAGTTTGGGCGCAAATTCAAGTAGCTTGCGACAACTACGAAGCAAACTTCGGCCGCCGACCAAAAGGAATTTGGCTGCCCGAATGCGCCTACTACGAAGGGTTAGAGCGGATGTTAGCCGACGCCGGCCTCCGCTACTTTCTCACAGACGGTCACGGCATCCTCTACGCCCGCCCGCGTCCCCGCTACGGCAGCTACGCCCCAATTTTCACCGAATGCGGAGTCGCAGCCTTCGGCCGGGATCACGAATCCTCGCAGCAGGTTTGGTCTTCCGAAGTCGGCTATCCAGGCGCGGCCGAATACCGCGAATTCTACAAAGATTTGGGTTGGGAAGCTGACTACGATTACATTAAGCCCTACATCATGCCCAACGGCCAGCGGAAAAATACCGGGATTAAATATCACAAAATCACCGGTCGCGGATTGGGTTTAGGCGATAAACAGTTGTACGATCCTTACTGGGCCAGGGAAAAAGCAGCCGAACACGCCAGCAACTTTGCTTTCAACCGGGAACGCCAAGTCGAGCACCTCAACGGCATTATGCAGCGTCCGCCGATTATTGTTTCGCCTTACGACGCCGAACTTTTCGGTCACTGGTGGTACGAAGGGCCTTGGTTCTTAGATTACCTGTTCCGCAAGAGTTGGTACGACCAAAATACCTACGAGATGACGCACTTAGCCGATTATTTGCGGGGAAATCCGACTCAGCAAGTGTGCCGCCCGTCTCAGTCTAGCTGGGGTTTCCGGGGTTTCCACGAATATTGGCTCAACGATACCAATGCTTGGATTTACCCGCACTTGCACAAAGCTGCGGAACGGATGATTGAGTTGGGAAGCATGGAACCTGCGGATGAATTGCAGTGGCGGGCTTTGAACCAGGCGGCGCGGGAAGTGCTGCTAGCTCAATCTTCTGACTGGGCATTTATCATGCGTACAGGAACGATGGTGCCCTATGCAGTGCGGCGGACTCGATCGCACTTAATGCGCTTTCACAAGCTTTACGATGAAGTGAAAGAAGGGAAAGTTGATTCGGGTTGGTTGGAGAAGGTTGAGGAGATTGATAATATTTTCCCTGAAATTAACTATCGCGTTTATCGATCGCTTTAAGTCTCGTTTCCCCTTTCATCCTGTCCTCCCAGCCCTGTTTAAGGGAGGGACAGGATGTTCATTAAAATTATAGGTAATGGGGCGATCGCCATGAGCGGAATGAGAGGGGCGATCTTTGGTTGAGAGTGTGAGTGCGATCGCATTTTTGGTCGGGAAAGGTCGATCGCACTTTATGTCTTTTTCTCAACGCGCAGGCGATCCCCTTTTTAGTATGGAAAGGTCGATCGCCGAGATCCGCAAATAGCCAGCTAATTAGGGCTTGCTGAAAATAAGCGAAAAGCTGACTGTACAAGGCTGATAGAAGTCTTACAAGGGCAAAGAGGACACGA